>QIAR01000106.1:7287-25630 GCA_003225595.1 Acidobacteriota bacterium
TTCTGTCATAGGAGACTGGGCCGCGCCATAGACAGCGATGGAGGAGGTGAACACAAAGCACTTAACCTGGTGATTCACTGCAGCGTTGATCAGGTTGACGGAACCGATCAAGTTGTTTCGGTAGTTGAACCGCTTGATGAAATGGCTTAACCCTTCAGCGGCGTACGCGGCGAGATGGTAGACGTAGCTAAAGCTATTTTCCTCGAACAAGCGGTCAACAAGCTTCTCGTCGAGGATAGAACCCTTGACAAAAGTTGCACCTTCCGGGACGTTGTCGGCGAATCCGCCGCTCAGGTCGTCCAATACGATGACCTTGTGGCCAAGCCACAGAAGGTGATCGGCAACATGGGATCCCATGAAACCAGCACCACCAGTGACCAATGAAACAGACATCCGCACTCCTCTCTTCTTTTTTGTAAGCTTGATCTCAGACGGAGCTCGGGCAATCAAGCCATTGCAGCAGCACTTTGAAGAACTTGCCAAGTCCTGCTCGCGGTCTTATCCCACGAGAACAGTCTTGCTCGAAGGAGTCCTTTTTCTCGTAGTTCATCTCTAAGAGTCAAATCCTGCACCAAGCGGCGAATTCCATCGGCAATGGCCTCGACATCATGCGGGTCCACGAGAAGTCCTGCGTCAGCCACGACCTCGGGCATCGAGCACACATTTGAGGTGAGCACGGGAACTCCACAGGCCATCGCCTCGAGGGGCGGAAGGCCGAACCCCTCGTAGAGAGAAGGGAATACGAACGCGACTGCACCACGATAAACATCGGACAAATCTTCGTTGGCGGACGAATTAGCGAATACAACGTCCCCATTTAGGTCCAGGCGTTCGATTTCTCCTGACATCTGGTGGTCTGGATGCCCAGAAAGGACGAGACGGATGTCTTTGCGGACGCCCGACATGGAATAAGCTTTCAGCAAACGAGGAAGATTTTTGTTCGGTTTTCTGCTCCCAACGTAGAGCAAGTACGGATATCCCGGATCGTGCTTCCGGCCTGCTGGAGTAAAAGGTAAGCCCACGCCGTTACCTACGTTTACGATCTTTTCCTGGTTGACTTTGGCCCAAGTCGTGATCTCACATTGCGAATACTCGGATACAGTCAATACAAAAGCCGCACGGTGACAGGCTGGACGGATGATGTGCTCATAATAGGCGCGCTTTGCCGGACTGGAGTTAGCCGGAACGCGAAGATGATTGAGGTCGTGAAGCGTAAAGACAAAGGCGCCGGAGTATGGAAACGGTGAGTTATAACCTGGACTAAAAAAGAGCCTAGGCCTTTCAAACCAAAGCCATGTGCTTAGCAGGACTGGATCCAATGGGTGCCAAGGCCGGCGCGCGGCGTTAAAGGAAGTCAGCGATGGGAGCCGTCTCAGAAGCTCATCTGCAAATCGCCCAATTCCGTGCGGGCCGATCCAACGCGCATCGTAAAGCACTTCGATCATAATAAGATAAGTCCTACCTAGAACCGGACGCTGCGAGACCGCCACCGTCCACTCCAGCACACACTTTGCGCAACATCGAATCACTGCTGCCAAAAAGCAATCTACATAACCGTTCCCGGAAGTACAGAAAATCTCTGGGCCGTTTCAAGGAGCGGTCCAGCAACCCTGCCAAACCTATGCAACGGGGTTCGGTTTAAGACTCGGAGTGCCTCTAGGGGCAACCCCGATGCGTGATGCGAAGCGAACGAGCATGGCCACGAGAATCGCCACTGGGAGCAGCCAACCTGCGCCACCAAATGGCAAGACAGATATGTCGGCCAGGAATGCCACAACGAAAAAATCGGCGGGATGCTTGGTAAGCTTCAACCGATTTACAAAAATACGTGCCAACCCCCCCTTAAGCATCGAAAACAACGCCAGGTAAATAATCGCCAAGGCCCCGAAATCGGCATATTGCACGCCGATTCCAAAGTCAGGTGACCCCGTGTCAGCGTCGAACCATTCTGGATAAAACTCCTCGGCGAGGTAGAAAACACCAAAGTTCTTGGGTTTACCTGGCATGAGCACGCGCGGGATCATGCCGTAGACGTTCGCCTCCATCGTGAGGCGCCCGTATTGAGTCGGGAGGCGCGAATCGATTACCAACATTGCGTTTCGAGTAGAGTCCGAATACTCACTGATAGCCTGAAGTGCCTCGACCGGGCCATCGCCCAATGTCATGGTCATCGCAAATAACGCGACCACAATCACCGCAATTCCCAAGGAACAAATTAACGCAGGGAGAAGAGCGATTCGCCGCCTTCTGACATACACCTGAAACAGAAAGAGTAACAAAATTACAGTTAAAACCTGGCCTTTGCTTCCATGAAGAAGAAGGAGTCCACTGGCGACAACCACAACGAAGGTCTTCGTCAGCCACGATCGTTTTGTAAAAAGGATGAAAATAATCGCGAGATAAGCAAGCGTACTTGACACGAAGGTTTGGTGGCCGAATCCAGTTCGCGTCAGTTTGTAGATTTCCCTTGGATCCAAAAGGTACTCTCGAAATTCCAGGAGAACTGGAGCATAGAGCGCGCACCCAAATACAAGGCACATGAGCGAGAGCGTCGTGAAATTGCCATACGAGTAGCCGCGCGCTCGAGCAACAGTATTTCTCGTACGTGTGTACGCGAGGACAAAAGCCCAACTTTCGACGGCGAGAGTGCCATACACATAAACACAAGCGTAGCTGCTGAAGTCTGGATCCGTTGCGTAGATGTAAACCAGCGGTAATAAGTAATAGGCCGGAACGCCAGTAAGGAAGGTGGGCGTCAGGATATTGACATACGTGCCCTCTCGCCGGCTAAGCCAAATGTAAGCGGCGAGTGAGATTACCAAGGAAGCAATAATAACGCCGATTGAAACTCCGGACGAAATCATACTTATTCGATACCCATTGCGTTGTGCTAATGGCTTTCCGCGACAAGCACGCCTCCATCGAGGAGGTGTCTACCCATCGATGGCCGAGGTTACTTGAGAGCACAAAAACGTTTTCTATTGCCCGCGTTCAGCAATCCACACAACTCGACCATCGTTGCCCGCGGGGCCGCGAGCAATTCTGATATCCAAACCAGCGGACGGAATGACCTGGGGCAGATCAGCCCCAATATCCCAGAACGCTAATATCCCTTGGGGACACAAAGGGTCGCGATGATATTCCGGAGTTTCGATGTGGTGTATTGCGCCATCGACTACCTCTGATCGTTTTTTGGTCTTCGTCCTCGGCGGCACAGTGAACAAGTGGGCGCCAGCTGGTCGCAATACCCGGGCCGTCTCGTTAAACGCTTTGTCCAAAAACGGCACGTGCTCGAGAACATCCGAAGAAATAATTAGATCAAACGAGTCATCGCGGAAAGTAAGATGAGTAATGTCTTCACAGACCGCGCCGTCCGTCCGAGCAGATCCACCATTTTTTCCAGCCTCATAGAAAGAACGCGTGTAGCTGCGAGCGTGCGCCAAGATTTTCCTTAATGGTGAGTGCGGGTCCAACTCAAGCACATCCTTCTCGGACAAGTTGTCCCGGAATCTGGTCTTGATCTCAGTTGCCAAGAGCTCATAACGCTCGTTGGCGGAGCAGAACAAACATGCACGAGATTCGGCAGCAGAACTATTGCACAAAAATATGGTGATGCGGTCACAACACTGGCAGCGGCGAACCCGCCAAAGATAGAGTACCCCAATATACCCGGGCAACACTTCGAAAATCTTCTTTACGCAGGAACTCAACCCATGTTGCCGAGCATGCCGATATATTTTGAGGAGTGCCATGCGTGGGTTTTTTGAGCGTCCAGCTCCTGAGCGCTACTCTGATGGCATCATTTTGTACCAGCCCATTTGGCCTGGCCTTCTCCGACCCGCCTAACGAAGAGCCACAGCGCTGAATCGCCACCTTTTTGCACGGATGGGATTGCGGACTAAAAGGCTCCAAAAAACAGAAGCATACATTCGAGCTACAGTCCTGTAGTGTTCCTTTGTGACGCCAAGAATCGCAGCGATAACGGACCGCAAAGCAGAGCTCATCAGCAACAGAAATGAGACGACTAGAGCTTGAGGTATTCCTTTATGCTTTAAGAAGTGGTATACCGTTCCACGGTATCCCTGCCAGACGGCAATGTACGGCGCCTGTTCAGCACTTCGTCCGGTCATGTGAAGAACTTCCGCGTCGGGTAGAAAAACGACACGGCAACCAGTTTTCCTCGCCCGAATGCAAAGATCACAGGCATCCTCGACTGTAAGGAAGTACTCAGGGTCGTAGCCACCGATCTGCTCGAAAATACTTCGCCTAACCAGTAGGCAGGCCCCCGAAACGAACAACAAATCCTGACGTTTGTAGGACGAAAACCGATCATAAAGCAACCGCGGAAGGCGATAGGGCATAATACGCCACATCAGCACGTGCAGGAGCCCCCAATTTCGGTGAAAACTGGCGTGGGGCGTTCCGTCTGCGTACACATTTTTCGGACCCACAACCCCGACATCCGGACTTCTGTCAAGAAAATTAACCATACGCTCCAAGCTGTTCTCGCGAAGCAGTGTGTCTGGATTCAAAATCAGAACATAGTCCCCTTTGCATTGCCCCAAGGGAGAATTATTCGCCGCTGCTAAACCGATATTCTCTTTGTTTAGAATCGCGTGAATGTTCTCAAAACGCGACGCATAGTCCTCAACCATTTGTGCGGTGTCATCCGGAGACGCGTTATCTACAAGGAAGATCTCGAGGGGCACCAATCGCCTCAACAAACTCTCTATGCAGCCCGGTATTTCGTTTGTGGATCCATAAGTGACAATGATCACCGATACTCTTGGCACGGGCTCATTCCGTAGTTTTGTGTGGTCGGACATTAAACGAATCTCCGCATGAAGCGTTTCCTAACAG
This sequence comes from Acidobacteriota bacterium, assembly GCA_003225595.1. Classification (GTDB taxonomy): domain Bacteria; phylum Acidobacteriota; class Terriglobia; order Terriglobales; family Acidobacteriaceae; genus Gp1-AA124. The sequence continues at coordinate 12,148 of QIAR01000106.1, forward strand.
ACCGGCCGAGGATCTCGTCGACCGAGCAGCACCTTTGCAAACTGCATTCGCGTCGTCGGGCCAAGAAGTCGTCGCCACGTCCATATCCAGGTTAACGCGCAGACGATCGCTGCCATCATCGCCGCTTCCCTCAATGGGAGAATTGCGATCAGAAGAATCGTGACAGGAACTATGGCCGCCACCATTTCCGGAGGCATGGTCAATGTCCTCTCCTCCCTCTGGGTTCGTAGTAGAACGACCATGGCCAGGAAATCAACGATTCCTCGACCCAGCCACGCAAGCGCTGCGCCTCCGACACCAAACCGCGTAGCAGCCATGTAGAACACTCCACAATATAGGGGAAACTCAGCCAGATGTACCCACGCGGTCAGATCGGAACGGCCGCGAGCGTGCAGCGCCGTCCAAGCGATCGAAGCTATCGATTGGACCACGGACCCGGCGAGAAAAACCTGGGCCGCGAATACTGCCTCGGGCGTGTTCCGGTCTCGGAGCCAAACCTTCATCAGAACCGGTGCCACCACCACGGCCAAAGTCGCAAGAGGTGCCATGAGCGAGAGACTGATCGCCACTGCCCCACGATAGACGGTCTGGAACTGAGCCGACCCTGACTTGTCCAGGCGGCTCATGAGCGGAAACAAGACGGCACAGAAGCTAGTGATGAGTATCTGCAACCTGCTGATCAGGTCCAACGGCGTCCCGTAGCTTGCGACGGCGGCCATCCCCACCCAGATCCCAAGCAGGAAACGATCGCAGTAGATCATGGCGGTTCCAACGATGTTGGACACGGACAGCCAGCCACCGAAGGACAGCATTCGTCGCACTGCGGTCACGTCGAAGATGGGACGCAGGCTGGGCCGCTCATCGGCACATAGACAACCAAGGGCAAAAGCTCCGCACATCGCCACTCTGGCCAGAGCAAAGGCTACGGCAACCGCGACAAGACCGCCCCCCCTGGCCACCGCAAGCGCCGGAAGGGCATAGTTTCCCACGCCACTGCAACCGGTAACCCAGCTGACGAGGGGGAAGCGGCCCGACGCCTCTAGGAAGCCTCGGAACGTCGCCGTCAAAGTTACGAGCGGGATTGTGATACAGATGATGTAAAACGACTCAGATGCAGCACGAGAATGAGTAGGTGGAATCCTCAGGTGGCTGGCGACGGCCGGCACTGCTAGGAGGCAACCTGCGGTGACGATCGCTCCAATTCCACCAAGCAAGATGATCGAACCCCAGAAATAGCGACGTAGATCATCAGGACGTCCAGCCTCCAGACTCTGAGCTATGAACCGGGTCGAGGCACGCCCCAGCCCTAAATCCAACATAGTAAAGTAGACTAGAGCCGTAGAAATAATAGTGACGATACCGAACACTTCGGAGCCGAGATGTTGCAGCAAGAACGGGATAGCCGCTATCGCAGCGACGGCTGGCGCTATTTGTGATCCGACCTGATAGATGGTATTTAGCCCAATGCTACGGACTGCCTGTTCCATGACCCCCTTTTGTGGCACTACTTCTGCGCCACTCAGAGATCCGTCCGATCCAATGACAGCGTCGCAAGGCACCGACTCCAATCCAACAGGACTGTCGAGATCTGTCATACTGCCGTCGGCGCGGAACACACGCAAAAAATTTCTTCTCCTAAGTCTTTTTTCAAATACAGCAGCAAATCCTCGAGTCCCTGAAAAAAATAAGCAGCTATCCTTGTGCTCACTTTAAAGCTGGTCCGCTCGCCGATCGCTCGGCCGTCCTGTTTCGCGCAAACGCTCGGACTGTAGATCATGCGGGCCAGACGAGTCTCCGTGCAGAGGGAATACAAAGATAGGCCAGCCCGCTTGACGCACTCACGCAAGCTGTCCTGCGAGAAAAGGACCAAATGGCGCGGTACTTCCAGACCACGCCAGTATCTGTTGAACCACCAGTGGCCAAGACTGTTGATGTTCGGTGTGGTTATGATGAGCCGCCCGGTACTTGGGCGCAGCCGTTTGCGGCACTCGCGCAGCAAACCGACCGGATCAATGACGTGCTCGACCACATGATTAAGGGTGATTACATCGTAGCAGGGGGTAACAGGCAGATCTGAGATCGTACCCCTGAAGACCTCAAGCCCCCGGCTCCAGGCATAGGATACGGCCGTAGCGTCGGGATCGACGCCGGACACTGTCCAGCCGAGGGAGCTCATTCGGGCAATAAACTCACCGTTCCCGCAACCCACGTCCAGTAGGACGCCGGTCTCGGAGGCGGGCAAAGCCAGGACGTCAAGCGCGGCCGCTCGAGCCACGGATCGTACGTGCGAAAGCAATTGGGGCAGGATTTCCTTGGGACGGGGGACGGGATATCCCAGCCGCGCCAGGACGCACTTCAATGTTGCATGCCGTAAACGGCCGAGGCGCGTCAGTGGGGCATTGGTGCTATGAGTGTAGTAACGGGCATATAGCTTATCACTATCCTTGGGCGCTGGTTGTGGGTCCAGCCATGCGACGTCACAAGAGGAGCAGCGGCGAAGCCCCCAATTTCCTGGGACACCGAATAACCAGTCGACTGTGGCGAGGTACAGCTGTTTTCCCTCCTCGTTACAGAGCGAACAAAAGGGGCGCGAAATCACTTCAATGCTCATGCAAGCCTCTATCGTAGCCACGTACGTTTACGGCTGGGATCGATAACGATTGCTTGGAAAAGTCGCGTGGCACGTGTCCACTCCAATTGCAAAACACGTTTGGTAATCATGCGCGCCGCCGCGATGACGGTCGGAATCAAGGATACTGGAGCATGTAGGTCACAAAACCGCACCATCGAAGTCCACACATACAGGTCGAAGGTCGATGTTTGTCCTAAGCTTGCACCCTTCTTGTGCCAGACCTGCGACTCACGCGCCACCGCTAGCTTCCAGCCTGCCTTCCTCAACCTGAAGCATAGGTCCGCGTCTTCCCAATACATGAAATATCCTTCGTCCAGCAATCCGACATCCTGCAGAGCTTCGCGACGCAAGAGCAGACTTGCCCCAGTTAGATAGGCGAGCTTGTCCCCGGAGGTCTCTTTGGTGCAGTGAGAAGACCTTCCGAACCACAGGCTCACCCTCCCTCCACCCCAAGTCAGTACTCTGCGAGGTCTCGACATGTCGTAAATAGCCGATCCTGCGGCACCAATTCTGGAGTCCACTTCTGCCATCTTTACCATGGCCAGCAGTGCGCCGGGGTCTACCTTTGTGTCGTTATTCAATAGCCAGACATATTTAGCACCCAAGTCAAAAGCGTGACGAATTCCGACGTTGCAGCCGCCCGCGAATCCCAGATTTTGCCCTAGTTGAATGATCTCGGCCTTCGAAGATCGCTCGCGGATGCGGAGCACGGAATCATTTGTGGATGCATTATCAATTACGACGACCTGCGATTCTTGGTAGTCCAGCTGCTGCAAGGAAGTCAGGCAGTCAACGGTGTCTCGCCACCCGTTCCAATTCAGCAATACTATACAAACTCTTGGATTTCGAAGAAGCTCATCCACAGAACATGGCTTCGTGCATGACATTTCTGGATCGGCCGTCGATATCTCTCGCCTAAGATCTTCTATAAGGAATCGGACCCGACTATCGTTTTCTGAAATTGGCTGATTCTTTTCGCGCGTCATACTGCACTTTAACCAGCGACCTTACTTTGAATCTCCTTGGCCATCCTGGCGTCTAGGCGTTCCAACCCAAAACCTGCGCTTGCCCGAATGGCCCGGTGAGCCATTTCGGGAGAACCCTGGTATCCGAGCCTTGACCGTCGAGAAAACTTCCTGTGCGAATACCTTCCGTGGATCGTTCGGATCTGTTTCATCCCAATACGTGTTTCCTAACACCCACGTCGCGGCGGCTGTGAACACGAGAGCCGTTCCGAGAAAAATGATTAAGAGGCGCGGTGGAAATGACTTCTTGTCCGGAATATCGGCGCGGTCGAGCACCTTCACGGTTGGAACTTCCTTCACTTCTTGGACCTTCGCCAGCTCGTACTCCTTCGTGAGCGTCTCGAAAACCGCTTCCTGAACCTTTGTCCGCCGATACAAGTCTGCGAAAGTCACGCCGAGCAGCGGCAGTTTCCGGATAGAAGGGTAGAAGGAATCGCCCCCGGGCTGGCCGGAGAGACTGGATGTACTTTCACCTTTTCCGCCTAGCTTTTCGAGTTGGTGCTGTAGCTCATCGATGCGGGCTCTCACGGAACGCACACGCACATTATTGTCGGTGTAAATCTGCTTGAGTCCCTCTAGTTCCGCTTGAGCGGCAATGAGCTGCCCCTGGAGGATCGCTGCCGCCTCGACCATTGCCTTGCCTTGTTCCTTGATGTCGATCGCTGTATTCTTGCTGGCAAATTCGCTGAATTCTTTCTCCGCTGCTTCCAAATCCTGGCTGACGGCCTGCAAGCGCCCTTCGAGGAAAATGCGTTCGCGGCGAGCCGAAGAAGTGCTCAGTTCGGCCACAAGACCGTTCAATTCTTCCACGTAAGCCTGAGCCATTGCGGCCGCCCGTTGCGCGCTTCTGTCCGTTACGATAATCGTGATGATCTGGCTTTTGCGATTCACGGAGATGTCGGTGTTTTTCGCCACTTCCTTCCGCGCGTCTTCCATCCGCCGCTGCCCGTAGATTTTTTTCAAGTCGAACTGCTGGATAAGTTTGTCTTGAACTGTGCGGCTGGACAGAATGCCGACGAAGACATCGCTCGTGCTCTTAAGGCCAAGAAATTCACTCGCAATTCCTCCAAGTCCGCCGCCGCTACCTGACATCGCGGCGACCGCCATTGCGAGGCTGGAAGAAGTGGACTGACTATCCGGAGGCATGAGGCGCGACGTGGATTCGTATCGTGCAGGAATGAGAAAAGCGACAAGCGTGCTCGCGAGCAACGCGTACAGCGCCACGCGGAACAGCAACCCACGTCGTCTCCAGAGCAGTCGCATCCTCGCGACGGTTCTCTCTCGAGAAGTCTCATCGATTTCGTCGGTCAGAGATACTTCAAATTCAGGGCGAAGAACAACCTCGTGCTCGGGCTTTGCTGTAGTTTCAGCCATGGGTGATGCCCTCACTTAACACTCTCGTCTCAATGAGCACTACCCTAAATGCGTTGGAAGAACCATCCAAGTGTGGCTTTAGTCTTTGAGTCTCTCTTCGAAACTGCTGGCGAGGGTCCAAAGTCGGAGCCAACGATGGCTAGGCCAGACTCACGGCGCGATTTTCTCCGTTGCCTGTCTTTCGAATAGTCGCCTGCCGGTGGCGTTGGACGTCGGCCAGAACGTCAGCTGGAACGAGGCTGTCACGTTAGATTTGGCTTGCGCGGCCAACAGCGGGAATCCCCACTGCTCATACTGAACGAAGGCGGAGATGCCAAAGCCAGGACGGAACGTCCAATCATTGCGGATGGCGAAGTCGTTCACGTGACCACCTTGCAAAAAAGAATGGTCCACGTTCACGTGGCGATAGGACAATTCCACAATGTTTCTCGCTGAGAAGTGATAAGTTGCCCAGGACTGAACTCCAATCCCCGCGCGTCCGATCCAGTTTCCGAGAAGGAGCCCATCATTGGTGAACCCGCTCCTGTAGCGGCGATCCGAGTAAACGAAGCCGGGAGGAAACGGGTTTGGAGCAGGATGTACGCCCTGCTGAGTCTTGATTCCTTCGATGCGCAATTCCAAGTTCGGGATTTTTGGTATCTGCGGAAAGTACAGTCCTGGATTCATCGATGGTCGGCCGGAAAGGATGGGTGATACCTCGTCGACTACCAGTGAGTCATAGTAGGCGGTCATCCATTTCCGAAGGTGCGGGATCCGGTAACTGAGATCAAACGCTGAAAAGCGTTTGCCAGGATTCACGGCAGTGTTTGGACTATGGGCATAGTAAGTTCGCAAAAAATTGCCCCATGTAAAGGGGAGTGACTCGCCGCCAAACATCGCTACGATGCCCATGCCCATTTCCATGTTGTTAGTAGGCCTGAACGAAATTCTGTTGCCATGCACGAAGGGCTGAGGATCGATATTGGGCCCGACGAAATTAGTGCCATTGAATATCCATGTGTGTCCGGTTAACTGCCCAATGAAGAATTCGGTCTTGACCGGTCCTAACAACCGCGAAAGCCCAGGGATTCTGTAAGGCGATATGGTGTCGAACCGCAGCATTGTGAAGGGTGTAGCATTGTTGCTTAGCAAGAGCGAGCCCGACCGAGACGGTCCCAGCCACGCGGTTTGTTTTCCGAATGTCAACTGAAGATTACCGAAATCGACCGCAACCTGACTCTCCAGCAGATCGATGCGATTCACTGCTGCCGTGGCATTGGGGAAGAAAGGCCTGCCATCAGCCTGTGCGATCGCGTCCAGTGCAGCCGCTGGGTATAGGGGAATCGACGGCGCCTGCTGATATTCGCCCCGTGCATAGAACGCGAATGGTCCAGCCTCGGCGCGCGCTGAGATGCCCGAAATGATGTTCGTTCCCTCCGCGTATGGCCGTCCGTAATCGTCGACAATCGTCTGGCTAAAATGAAAGCTGTCACGCAACGGCGGACCGGAGATATCGGTCACTCGCGTGTACACCGAGTCCAGAGCCACATCCAGACTTCGCGCTCCATTCAGCCGTACCGATTCGTTCGCGAACTCCAAAGATAACTCGCGATACAGCTTTGTAACCTGGTCGCTCGGTATGTCGGCATCAGGAATCTGCTCACCTGCTTCTTCCACCAGGCGGGCACACTCAAACCTCGTCCAGGGACGCTGGTTCATGTAGGCGGAACTAACGTAGCCAAGCGCAGTTAGCCGATCGAACGCCTGGTAAATCCAGCTGTCCAGAGGAACGTAGGGAGACGCCACATTCCGCGGCTGCGGCCTGCCGTCATCCGGACCCCAGCTGAACGTGCCCCACGCGGCGCCACCGAGTTCTGGATCATGGTGTGCCCGATAAACCTGGCGTCCGAAGTACCAGCCCAGCGCACTTCCCACCACAGCGTCGGATGCGAAGTGTTGTTTGCTGGTGACACGGGTCAGCGTCACTGCCGAAGCCAACCCATAGGCAGCCAACTTGCTCAATGGTCCGGGGTATTCATGGGCGACCACACTGGCGATGGACCAGGCGAGCGCCGAGTGCTCGGACGCGAAGGAGTTTCCACCTTGGAAGAAAGTCCCGTTTCCGTTTCCCACCAGCGGCCTCGGCCTTTGCGTAATACCTTTGAAAAGGTAATCGACAGCAGAGCTGTTTATGGCTGCTTCCCCGGCAAGAAGGCCGGTCTCCCTCATGTGGTCGTTGTTCGTGAGGTGACCCCAGAGGAACGCTGCGCCTCCCGCGCCGATGAGGGAATAGGTCGAGTAATCTGAGATATTCTGGCTGCGTTTCAACTGATTCGGTTTGTCCGGCACTTGTCGTGAGATCCAGCTGTCGCTACCGATCAGCAGTCCCGTGAAAGCCGCAAAGGGAACGAAAGTCTTGGCGCCACCGTTCCCGAGCTCTTTTGGGCTTGTCCAGAACTGCTTCTGGTCGGCAGCCAGGTGTTTCAGGAACGGCCAGCCCAGCTTGTTCTCTGGATCTGTGCCCGGAGGCAGGAAACCCCTTTCGTATGTTTGCTGCTGCGGCTGGGGCAAAAGTTTCCAGACATCCGCATCTGATTTTTTGGTCGTTGTGATGACTTCGGTTGAATCGGATGCCTGCGTGCCCGGCCGGTCCGGTATCGTCTGACTACCTGCCGTTACCGCCCAGGCAGAAATGAGCACGACCGACCCCCACCTCTTAAAACCGTACATCGGCATACCGGAAGTCACATCAGAAGCTCTTGGCCACCTGCACCGCAATGCCGACCGCAGAGACGAGTTGTGCCACTTGCAGCGTGTTCCTCCACGTGAGGCCGCCACCGAATGCTTTGTCGGGGACGACTACCATGTCTCCCGGTTGGAGTGCGGCGTCCAGCGCACCGCCGCTAAACAGTCCGCCCTTCCCGCCCACTACCGAGCCGTCCGCCCGAATCACGAAAATCGCTCTCTTATTCGCCATCGCTGTCGGACCGCCGGCCTGGTTCAAATACCAGCCAGCACTTTTGCCCGGTTTGTAAGTGACGGCGGTCGGGTTGTAAACCGAACCATCGACCATCACAAAATTCGGTTTCTTGGGAATGTAAATCACATCGCCGGCCCGAACTTGAACATCTGCGGGCGTCTTCGCCCAGCGCTTCGGATTGTTCGAGAGATGAATCACCATCCGGCCCGCAGGCGCAGTGTTTTGCAGCTTCTCCAGGGTGTTTTTCCACTGGAGAAAGGCCGAATCCTTGGTGACTGGATCTGCGTCGGACACTGTTTTGAGGGCGGCGCCTTGCTCTTGTATCTGGCGGACCAGTTGAGAGCGATTCTTTTCCTCTAAATCTCTCACCTGGGCTCGCTGCAAGATCGCGCCATATGGATAAGCATCCGCGCGAAGCCCTCCCGCCCGCGTCAGAATCGAACTCAGCCGTTCGCCCTCTTGAATTCCGTAGGTGCCAGGATGAACCACTTCCCCAGCCACCGCGATTGTGGCCCCAACGTCGTTCCATCCAGCCAGTTGCCTGATCGTGAGGACGTCTCCGTCGTGCAGCCGAACATCCGTATCCGGTTCTCCTGCGAGAGCCTTGGCGATCTGGATTGTTTCATGATCCCCTACGATCTTCTCACCGTGTTCGACCATGTAGCGTGTGAGGTCCGCCTGCTCCGCATACGCGCTACGCTTGAGACCTCCGGCGAGTCGGACCAGGTCAGCCGCGCTCATGCCATCGCCCAAGGGATATTTGCCGGGACGGCCCACATCGCCCTCAATGGTCACGGCGGGTGGATCGGTTTTACCCAGATTCTTATGGATGAAAACACGATCTTTGGGTTCAAGCAGAATATTCTCAGCCGCATCCCCTGCCAGCGCCTTATTCAAATTAGCGCTGATAACCTTCAGCTTGCCATCTTCCGTTCTCCGGAAAATCTGAACATCATCAAGCCGAGCTTCGGGTGTCGTGCTCCCTGCCAGGTAGATTGCATCGCGGAGGTAAGTCGCCCCATTGGTAACATGATCGCCCGGATCCCTCACCTCTCCAGACACTGTAATTACGGGAGGATCTTCGAAATCGTACCGTCCGAACACGCGAACTGTATCCAGAGGTTTCAGGACAAGGTCCTGATCCTTTCCCGCCAGCGCATCGTCCAGGTTGAACGCCAGGACTTCAGGAGTGTAGTCCGGTGCCTTAAGCCGGATGACCTCGGCGTGCGTCTTGTAGGGTTCGGGTAAAAGGTCTTTGTATGTCTTGATGAGATCGGTTACCTTCATGCCGTCGCGATAGGCATATTTCCCTGGACGATAGACGTGGCCGTCAAGAAAAACCGTCTTGTCTGCGAAGGCCACGATGGGAGAAATCTGGACCTTATCGCCATCCTGGATCGTGAAGTTTTCCAACGCTTTGGTGACCGACTCCTGGTTGTTGCTCTCCGGTACGTCGAGCGCCAGCATGGTGCGGCTCTCGTGTGACTGCACACGTTCCACGTCAATGTGGCGCAGTGTGCCCGACGGTAGGACTCCTCCAGCCAATTCCAATACTTCAGCAAGATTCTTCTCACCATTGAGTTCATAGATGGCCGGGCGTCGCACCATGCCGTCGATCGTCACCTCCGCTGCCAAAGGTGGTACGAGAATTGTGTCCCCAGCCTCAAGTCTTTGCATCCCCGAGCGAACCCCATGCAACAGAAGGTCGTAAACGTCAATGTCTTCGACTAGTTGCTTACCACGGAAGTGCTTCAGGATGCGAAGAGAACCACGAGACGTCGGCCCCCTGGCTGCATAAAGGGCATTTAATGGGGTGGAAAGCGAGCTAACATCGTAGGCGCCTGGACTCTCCACATCGCCAGCTACGTAAATTCGCACCGTACGTAAGCGAGAGAGAGAGACATCAGCCTGCACATCGCGGAACTGACTGCGAAGCGCGGTCTGTACCAGTCGTTGCACGTCGCCCAAGCTGCGCCCCGCCACCTGGACACCGCCGATCTCCGGCAGAGCGAGTTTGCCTTCGCGATCGACAACCCTGCAAACACCACCCCACAGGTCGATGCTCAACCCATCCCCCGGCCCCACGACATAGTCGGGGCCTGCCGGGACGTCCATCGGCAACTCATCGAGATTGCCCGTGCCCTTCCGAAAGACGTCTATGCCGAATCGCTCCAGAACCGGAGGGCGACGTGAGTACTGTGCGTAAAGGTCGTACAGTGACGGAACGTCAGCATAAGGATTCGGTCGACGATTGAGTACCGGTTGATCCCCGCGAGGACCCGGAAAGGGCGAAGGAGGCCGACGGGGTCGACTCTCGAGGCGGGCCTGTTGTGGAAATTCCGGCCCTCCGCTCTGCAATTCATCCAGAGAAGGACCGGAACCGAAGGGTATCGCTCCGCCCGAAGGCGCGACGCCCCCCATCCGACTAGCCAGACTTGCCCTGTCTAACTGTGAAGCGGGGCTCACAGGGGACCGATCAGTCGTGCGAGCGCTTAACACCGACGACAACTGATCTGGGGTTAGGCGCTGCATACCCATCACGTCCAGAGGTAACCCAGTGTCGTAGTCACCAACCTGCGCCTGTGCTTGGGCCCGCTGGAGTTCACGGCGGTTATCATTGGAAGGTTGCGGTGCCGGCTGCTGGGGAGACGCCGGTGCAGGAACGGTGGAAGGGAACGGAGCGGGATTTTGCCGCAAATCCCGCTCCAAATCGCGACCATGCCAATATACGTCTTCCTGGCTTTTGCTGGCTTTGAGATCTGCCTGTGCTGGCGCCGCATTCGTCGCTAACCCCTGCGCGTTCATCCTCTGCGGCTCACGTTCCAACTCTTCTCGGGTTGGTTTGGCCCGCACGTACTCGCGATCTTCAATTTCTCGAGTCACGAGTACTCGGATGTTTTCATCACGGGCAATCAGGCGAAAGTGCGCTTCGTCGGTCAGGTGCTGGGGATCAAGTAAGCGACCCTGCTCGTACGCTTTCCGTACAAGCATTTTCTTCACCTGTAACAGCAAGCCCGGTTCTTGTTGAAGGAGCTGGACTATCTTTTCCGCTGAAAGAGAGACCATCTGCTCTGCTTCCTGTTCTGCGCGCGACTCTGCCTCGGGGGTGGAATGAGTGCGGTCGGGGTACGCCCTGTACTGTGCCCTGGAAGCACTGGGGAATAGGGCAGTCATCAACAAGAGGACAGGTCCGAATTTTAGGATGCAAGCAAAAGATCTCTTCATAAATTCCTCGACAAGTGCGTGGAGGTGGCCGAGCACGATGAAAATGAACAACCGGAAGATCTTCAGAATCCGCGATGAGCGAAGTTCTAATGACCTCGAACGAACGCCGCAGGAAGACAATTTTCAGTGAATTAGTTCTATCTCAGTTTCATCCACTTCCACTGCGACAGAACGCTGGATCAGGTGAATGGAAAGGACCACACGAAACTTGTCTTTTCGGCGCACCAGAATTCCTTCCAGACCGGCAATGGGTCCGCTATGAACCCTTACGCGCCGCCCGATTTTGAGGTAGGGATGGGGTTCCGCAGGCAGGTTCCGGGCCAGCCCATTACGGAGAGCTTCGATTTCAACATCGGGGAGCGCTGCGGGTTTGCCATTGAAATTGACGAACTGCACTACTCCGGGCAATTGCAGCACTTGTAAACGGTCTTTCAGTGCCATGTGAACGAAAACGTAGCCAGGGAAGAGTGGCAGTTCGAGCTGCTTGCGCCGATCCTTCCAGCGGCGGACAGACTTATAGAGTGGAAGAAAGCAATGAATTTGCCGTCCTTCCATCTGCTGGGCGACGCGTTTTTCATGGCGGGGACTGGTGTATGCAGCATACCAGCGAGAAGAAAGGTACTCGGACGGGAACACGAGTGCCGTACTGCTGTCACGCTCTTTAACGGCACTAACTTGACCCAGCGAGTGCATTCTGGAAGTGACCTCTCAAAGCTTCGCCCCCTCACTTACAGGGTCTTTGTGAGCTAACCCGTTCAACAATAAGCAGTTCGTCAACTTGTCGCGTGTTCCGCTTCAAGCAGTTGAAAGCCACAGCCGAGCAGCACGCCTTCAATAAAGCCGTATTCAAAATCTAGCCAACGCAGCACGTCTGCGATCAGCTTGCGCAGAAACCTAGCCGCCATTGGTCTCAACTCCGTAATGGTCGTGAACCACATTCGCGCTGCTAAATCTCTACCAACTCTGGCTTACTTCGTAAGACACTTAAAATGCCCTGTTCCGACGTCTCGACTCGCTTGGAACGGATATCAACGAAGGCCCAGTAGAAAATACTATTGTTCCTTTCCGCCGCTACCGCGAGAATCTTCATCTGGGGATAGCGGCCGAGCAGAAAGCCGCATAAACCCGGTCGAACTTCCGGCTGCTCTGAGGAAACAATCAGATAGTCAGGACGCATGCGTTCAACCAGCTCGGTTATCTCCGCTTCATCCTGTGTTTCGCCGACGATCTCGATATCAGGCTGATCCCCTACAGTTGCTAGAACCAAGTCCCTCATCAAGCGCGGCCGATTTGCCACCAGCACTCTGACTCTTTGCACGGCCCTCTCCGTGCCGGAAGTATCTCCTGCGGAGGTAAAAAAGATAAGGTTCAAATGTGAGCCAGAGGTACACAAGAAGGGAAGTACCATTAGAGGTTCAATTAGAGTTAGAGAAACCGCCTCAGGCTTGCGGCACGAAGTACCATGAAAGTACCAGCCTTCCCCGCAGGATGGCTGGCAACGTTCGTCAGGCAACCGCTCCTGGCATTCGACAGAGCTCGACGGCAGCTAGGCGATCCGAAGCCCCCAATTTTCGTAGCATGCGGTGAATGTGATTCTTTACCGTTTGTTCCGACAAATTCAACTGGGAGGCAATCTCCTTGTTGGTAAGTCCGCGACTGATCATCTGCACGAGTTGTTGCTCACGGCGCGTGAGACCGAGACTGTGCTTGATATGAAAACTTGGAGTTTGCGCCCTTTGTGTGGCCACATGTTGAAACAGGCTCAAGCAGAGGGTGGGCGGGCACACGGCCTCATCGCCCGCGACAGAACGAACCGCGGCCGCTACTTCCACGGCGGATGCGTCCTTTAGCACGTAGCCGACTACTCCATCACGTACGGCACGCAGAAATGTTTCGCGATTGGCTTCCATGCCGACCATCACCACTTTGAGACCGGGAACCGCCGTACGCACTTCAGCAATGAGTTGCAAGTCTGACAGGCCGATCGCGGCGGAATCAGACAGCAGAACTTCGGGTGCCGCTGCCGCAATCTGCCCCACGACTTGGGGAGAGAATGCAGAGGCCCCGACCACGCGGATGTCGGTCTTCTTATTAAGAAGCCGTGTAAGGGCTTCGCGCAGCAGTCGATTCTCTGCCAATATGAAGACGGAAATATTTTCTACCGCAACGGACATAGTGACCTCTGCACGTACGCATGTGCCCCCTCACGCGTTCTGTTGTGTTTCCCGAAAGGATACTCCTCTTTTTGGCTAACCGCCTTAGAAACAA
>QIAR01000441.1 GCA_003225595.1 Acidobacteriota bacterium
CGGAAGCTTCCATCCACGCCAGCCATTTAGCAATCGATGCGCTAAGAGCTGCCCTGAAGCAGGTCAGGAACTAGCGACAGATTGGCCCGTGGTAGCGCTGGCATCCTTCGGCTCCGCTCAGGACAAGCATTGCCGCTGTCCCGATGGCGTTTCGCTTTCGTAGTTCGGGTGAGACGCCCTCACCCACAGCCGCCAGACGGCGCGCCACAAAAAGGGAAGGGCGCACCCATTGCGTGAAAATCCACAGCCAAAGTTCTTTCACCCACGCCGAACCGAATCGGGGAAGTAGACCGCCCACTCTTGCTCCCGCGCAATCTTCTCCAGGTCTGGATTCGGATTCACCGCAAATGCGTGCCGGGCCATCTGCAGCATTTCCTTGTCCCAGATCGAATTGCCGAACGCCACGTCCGGGTCGCGTCCAATCGCGCTTCGAATGGCTTGCGGCTTGCCCTCACCTGTGGGCACACGGGTCAGTCGCTCGGTGATCTTGCCGTTGTCGATCTCGACGGCAGCTGCCAGAATTCTTTTATCCGGAATCCGGAAGTGGCGCATGCCCGCCCGGATTACCCATTCATTCGTAGAAGAAACCGCCCAAACATCGCATCCTGCTTGCTGCAAACGGCCCGTCAATTCGCGCAGTTCCAAGAAGATTTGACGGGAAAAGTGTTCGTCGAAGTAAACGGTCGCGGCGCTTTGCACCGCTTCCTCGTTCAGTCCCCGGTGCAGGGTGACCATCTCTCCACACATATCGTCTTCGCTGACGCTGCCGGCCTTGTAGTCGGCATAACGAGTGCGGGCCCAGCACACCATCTCCCCGGAGAGAAGTCCCTGATCCAGTTCCCATCTGAAAAAGCCTTCGCCGGCGTCGCCCGTCCACAGTGTGCCATCGCAATCAAACGTGGCAATCTGCGGTTTCAATAAGAGAACGGCTTCGACGAATGCTGCGGCTTTGGCGGCGGAACTTGTGTTCAGGCTCATTGCGGAAGGGAGATTACTCCACCTGCGGCATCGCAGGCGGCGACAAGTTTGCGTAATCCTGCGGCGTGTCCACATTCAGCGTAACAAATGGATCATCAACGAGCACGTACTCAATGCGATCCTGGTTTTTGTGCTCGACTTCGCGAGCGGTCGCTGTAGCCGGAGCCTTGAGGAAGGCCTCAATCATCTCGCGTCCGACCAGGATGGGGTGGCCGTGCTTGCCGCCGTATTCCGGGACGACCGCCCACTTACCGCGTGCGGCAGCGGTTTCGAAGGCATCCCGGAGATGCTCCAGCGTAGCCGGTTTCGCTGGGGGCCTGTCTACCAGCGTGACCATTGCGGCGTCGCGCCCACGGCTCAACACCTCCTGCAGGCCAACTTGCAGAGAAGTGAATTGGCCGCGACTGGGATCCGGGTTTTGGGCCAGTGAGGCGCCGCTGGCGTACACGACTGGAGCGAGAGTCGGCTCATTTTTCCCCACTACCACGATGACCATTTCTGTGTACATCGAAAGCTCGCGGATGGCGGCCGAAAGAAAGGTTTGCCCGAACGACGGCTGGCCGGAATTCGCCGGAGGCCAGGGGAGCAGGGCCTTGTCGCTGCCCATGCGGCTCGATTCGCCTGCCGATAAGATGACCCCACATAGATTCGGCGCCCTGCTCATGTGGGGACGATAACAGAAAGATTGGCGATTTTCGATTGACGATTCTCGCGTGAAGAGACGATCTCACTAGAGAGGCACAGAAAAACCATAGCAGGCGTTTCAATCGACGATCGACACACGGGGTGGGACTCCAATTGATTGAAAATCGGCAATTGGAAATTGAAAATTCTCTGCGATCCCGGCATTCGCTGCTTAAAGCTTTTCTTCAGAATCTTCCAGCGCCTCAGTCGCCACATCAGAGGCATCGCGGTCATCAGCTTGCAGGTTATGTGTATGGAACCAACTCATGTGAGGTAGTGAGCGCTCGGCGCGGCGGCGCACTGCGATGAGTTCAGCCGTAATTGCCACCGCAATCTCCTCCGGGGTAATAGCTCCGATGTCCAATCCGACTGGAGCATGCAGGCGTTCGAATAAATGAGCCGGGAGCCCTTCGCTCTGCAGCTCTTTGAAAATTGCAATCGTCTTGCGCTTCGAGCCGATCATGCCGATATACCGCGCCTGCGTCTGCACGGCCCAGCGCAACACTCGCATATCGTCGCGATGTCCGCGGGTGACGATCACGATGTACGAAGATTCGTTCGGCGTAAGCCGAGCCGTGGCCTGTTCAAAATCATCGGCAATGACCTCGTGGGCTTCGGGAAAGCGCTCGCGGTTAGCATAAGCTTCGCGGTCATCGACCACAATCACGTCGAATCCGGCATCCTTCGAAACTTTGTAAAGGTTTACTGCTACGTGGCCTGCGCCGAAAATATAAAGCAGCGCTGGAGGTAGCACCGGCTCGATGAAGATGTCAAGCGTGCCACCGCAGACTAAACCTGTGTCGTATTTCGGATTCTGGTTGAGATTGAAAGTCAGCGTGCGTGGCTTTTCGGATTCCATCACTTCACGCGCCGCCTGCCAGACTTCGGCTTCAACGCATCCGCCGCCGATTGTACCTGCGATAGAGCCATCATCCCGCACCAGCATCTTGGCGGTCTTGAAAGAAGGGATCGACCCGCGTACGTTGACGATGGTCGCCACTGCGCCCCGGCGGGCTTCCTGGCGAAGCTTGACGATCTCCTCGTAAATATCCATCTCTGTTGATTATTGGGTTTTGCGGAGGGCAAGTCAAACTACTGAAATCTGCACAGCTTGGCTTGCAATCCGTTCATCGTCGGGCTAGGGTTTTAAGGCTCAAGGGACTCGGGATCCTGTACATATACCGTTAGGTTTGTAGGTTCCACATCCGACCACACAAGGAGGAGCACGCCCTCATGAAAGCCGTCCGCATTCACGAATTTGGTGGTCCGGAAGTCCTGCGCTACGAAGATGTTTCCGACCCGAAGCCGCGCAAGGACCAGGTACTCATCCGCGTCAAATCCTGTGCCATGAATCACCTCGACCTTTGGGTGCGCAAGGGACTGCCAGGGGTAAAGCTGCCGCACATATTGGGCAGCGACATCAGCGGTGAAATCGTCGAGGTCGGCGAATACGTTACACGGTTGCGGTCGGGACAGCGCGTTCTTCTCGCGCCTATGCATTTTTGCAATCACTGCGCGTACTGCACCTCCGGTCGGCAGAACCAGTGTGCAGAGTTCACTGTACTAGGCAATCGCGTGGACGGCGGCAACTGCGAACTGATGGCCGTTCCAGCGGTGAATGTGATTCCCATTCCCGACAGCCTCGGCTTTGACCAAGCCGCCAGCGTGCCGCTGGTCTTCCTGACTGCTTTTCATATGCTGACCGGCCGCGCGTCTATTCGCCCTGGGCAAACTGTTCTGGTGTTGGGCGCAAACTCCGGCGTGGGTATCGCAGCCATCCAAATTGCAAAGCTGTTCAACGCAACTGTGATCGCCACCGCCGGTGATGACCGGAAGATGCAGAGAGCGCACGAGCTTGGCGCCGACCACGTGATCAACCATTACCAGCAGAAGATTTCGGACGAAGTGAAGAAAATCACGAACAGGGAAGGCGTGGACATCGTCTTTGAACACGTCGGTGCCTCCACGTGGGACGAGAGCATGAAATCGCTTAAACCCGCAGGCACCGTGGTGACCTGCGGTGCCACTACCGGGCCCAATGTCGGCATCGACCTCCGCTTCGTCTACTCCCGTCAGCTGAGTGTTCTGGGCTCTTATATGGGCACGATGGGCGAACTCTATGAAGTGCTTAAGCACGTGTTCCGCGGAAGGCTAAATCCCGTGATAGACCGAACCTTCCCCTTAAAAGATATCCGCGCCGCCCATGAGTACATAGAAAAGAGTCAGATGTTCGGGAAAATCGTGCTTAACCCATAAGCTTCATAGGGACGCCGAGAGAGCCGCGCCCAGGATGCAAGAAAAGGCAAAGATCGTTCATTCTGAGTGCAGTCACGGCCGTGGTTGTGCGAGAAGCAGGCTCTACTCGCGATGCCAATTGTTAGTGAAACCTAGCCGGTCTCGCCCTTCCGCCAACGGTGATGTAAGTTCGATTGTGTAAAAGGCGAGAGGGTGTAAGTTGGCTTTGGCCTCCAAGCGAAAGCCGTTCCTAAGAAGGAGCCTTACACCCGATGGCGAAAGTAACACCGATCAGCGAACACTTCCAACATTTCCTGGCGGATCTCAAGGAGACGTTTT
>QIAR01000107.1 GCA_003225595.1 Acidobacteriota bacterium
TCAGTTCAATCGTTCTGCTGCTGCTGCTGAACATCTCCCACGCGACGGAAAGTTCATACAGCAGCTTTGGAGATGCTTACGGGTACCCCAGTGAGGAATTTGGCCCTACTTCCTATCTCGGGGTAGATATCACTGACGTCTCTGCCGACCGTCTTTCTGTTCTCAAGCTCAAGGAAGAGCGTGGGGTGGAAGTCACCATGGTGGATCAGGATGCTCCCGCCGGAAAGGCCGGCCTTAAGGAGCATGACGTCATTCTCACCATGAACGGCGCCAACATCGAAAGCGGTGCGCAATTGCGCCGCATGATCCATGAGACGCCGCCCGGACGCGTCGTTAACTTCGGCATCAGCCGCGACGGCCAGCCCCTTACGATTAAGGTTCAGCTCTCCGACAAGCGCAAGGCTTTCGCAAAGAACTCCGGGAAGGAATTCAAGTTCGAAGTTCCAGCTCTGCCGCCCGTTCCACCGATGCCCGAATTCGACATGCCGATGTCGGTGGTCGTGGTGCATTCATCCATGCGCAGCGGTCTAGTGGTGGAAAATCTTTCGCCGCAGCTGGGCGAGTTTTTTGGCGCCAAGAATGGGAAGGGTGTCCTGGTACGCTCCGTCGACAAAGGCAGCCGGGCAGACAAGGCGGGCTTTCGCGCCGGTGACGTAATCGTCCGCGTCAACGATCAAACCGTGCATGACACTAGCGACTTCACCCACGCACTCCGTTCGCGTACCGCGGGCGCCGTAAACGTGGGAATTATTCGCGAGAAGAAAGAGCAGACACTTACATTAACTCTGCCCGAACGCAAAGATGAAGGAGATCTTTTCGAGGAAAGCTTCCAGCTACCCGATCTGGACGCGAAGACCCACATTGACCTGAGCGAAATGCAGTCGGAACTCGCGCGTATGAGACCGCAACTGGAATTGGCGGTTCAGGAGGGGAAACGCGCGCTGGAGGAGGCCCGTCCGACGATCGAGGAGGTCGCGCGCCGCGCCGGGGAAGAAGCTCGCCGGGAACTCTGCGCGCATCACGAAGAGTTAAGAAAGGCGCAAAAGGAAGTTCGTCAACATACTCGGGAGATGCGCCAGCATGTACTTGAGCAAGGGCGCCGGCTGCGTGAGGAGCAGGAGAAATACCAGGAAAGGCTAAGGCACGAACTGAAGGGGGACTGGATCGAGATCTAAGGAGTGGAGAAATAGCCGAGCCTTGCTCGGCCGGACAGGCGGGTGCCTTTCCTACATATGACAGCTCCATTATCCCCTGCTTCCGTGTGCCCAACCCTTCTGCGCGGTTGGAGCGGGGACAACCAGGTTTCGACCAGCCTGCTTGGCTGCGTACAATCCAGCATCTGCCGCTTTTACGAGTTCATCCCGGGTGGTCCCGTCCTCAGGGTAGCTCGCGGCACCGGCGCTGATCGTGACCCGCCGCGGCACCCCAGGAAACTGCCAGGTTTCCACCAGCCGCCGTAGTTTTTCCGCCACGCTTAATGCGTGCTGCGAATTGGTCTGCGACAGCAACATGGCAAACTCCTCCCCGCCGTAGCGGCACACTACGTCGATCTTGCGCAGTTGCTGATGAAAAATGGATGACACTTGTCGCAACACTTCGTCCCCTAGCAGGTGGCCGAATTCATCGTTCAAGCGTTTGAAATTATCGATGTCGACCATGATGACGGCCATGCCGGTGTCAAATCGCCGAGCGCGCTCGATCTCTTCAGAAATACGCAACTCAAAAAATCGGCGGTTGAAGATTCCCGTCAGACCATCGAGATATGCCAGTTGTTTGACCCGTTCCACATAATGAGCGTTTTGGATGGCTGTGGCACAAATATCGGCGACCGATTCCAGAGATTGCGTGTCGC
Organism: Acidobacteriota bacterium; assembly: GCA_003225595.1. Taxonomy (GTDB): domain Bacteria; phylum Acidobacteriota; class Terriglobia; order Terriglobales; family Acidobacteriaceae; genus Gp1-AA124. The sequence goes on from QIAR01000107.1 coordinate 1,853, forward strand.
CGGATTGGAAGGCGCCGGTTTCGGCGCTGTCCAGAAGCAGCACACCCAATGTCTGTCCGAAGGAAACCAGCGGGATACACATGCGTGACCCGGTCTCCGCGTAGAGACCCACATAATCCGGAAGACTGTGCACGTTGTGCTCAATAACCGTCTTTCCTGCGGATAGGGCACGTCCCCAAATACCCGCGACCGCCGTGAGTCTTCCACCTTCAAGAATGCGGGGGGTCAAATTTCCGTAATGAGCGCGTAATACGAGGTCATCTTCTTCGCGCAGCAGCACTGACACATGGCTTACCTGGAACGCCTCCTGAATCAGGGAGCACACCTTCTCCAGTAGTTCCTTAACTTCCAGCACCGCCGTGGTCTGCTTCGCGATGGCATTGATGGCTTCCAACTGCTGTGCTCTGCGTCGCTCGAGCGAGTAGAGACGTGCGTTTTGCAAAGCCATCGAAGCCTGTGTGGAAAACAGTGTCAGCAGATCGATGGTCTCTTTATCGAAAAGATCCAGGTTGTCGCTCTGGCAGTCGAGCACCCCTACTACTTCATCTCGCACCATCATCGGAATTGCCAGCTCAGACCGCGTGGTTTTGGCGGAGGAGATGTAACGCGGATCCTTGGTTACGTCCGGAACGTAGAGCGGCCGCTTCTTTTTCGCCGCGATGCCCGTGATGCCGTGGCCGACCGGCAAGCGGAGTTTGTCGTGTCCGTCGTCCCAGCCGATCTGGCTGCGCACGCAGAGTTCCTGGGTTTCCTTATCCAGCAAGAGGATTGCGACGTTCTGCAGATGAAAGTAATCCCGCGCAATCACCAGGATCCGCTGCAAGACTTCGTCCAGGTCAAAGGTGGAGAGCACCGCCTGGCTGGCGTCGTAAAGGATCGCGATCTTTTGCATGTGGCTTGCCGGATTCTACCCCGCGGCGACAACGGTACCGAGGTTCCCAAAGTAACCTGTCCGATGGCGTTCCGTTCCAGCATACCGATACAGGAATCTCCTGACCCAAATTACAGCATGTGCTCGATTGGACTTTTGACAATTGACAGCTAATGTGCAAACCAAAGAGAGACTATATGCCTGAGAAAGAGACCACTGAACGCGCTCGGGAAGATGCCCGCGAAGGAAAGTCACCCAGCACGCAGGCCGGTGAGTTCGTCCGCGAAGAAATACACCATGTCCGCGAGGGCAAGCACGGCGCTCGCTCTCCCCAGCAAGCCATCGCGATCGGGCTCTCGAAAGCGCGCCGGGCCGGCGTAAAGCTGTCGCCACCGAAAAAGGGAAAGGCCTCGGCCAGAACCCGCAAGCAGGCCACGCGCGACTATCGGAAGGGGCAGCCGGGTTCGCGGCAGAGAAGCTCAAGCCGCCGATCCAGCCCAAGGCGTAACGCACTCAAACGTGAAGGCCGCCAGGCGGCATCGCACGAAGCGTTGTCCAAGCAGGCTCGCAGTGCCGCACATCGCCGGAGTTCTTCCTCCCGGCGCCAAGCCGCTCAAAAAGCTGCGAGAACCAAAGGCCGGGCTGGACGTCAGCAAGCCGCCCGCAAGGCGGCTCGTACCCGCAGATCAGATCGCAGGGCATAGGGCCGAGAGAGGGGAGTTGGGACTGCCTTGCCACTCTCATAAAACAGAGCAGGTTTGTAACGCCAACCAGGGCGACTGTCCTCAGGTGGTTTGGAGCGGGACCAATCGTTGCACTAATGCTGTCCACGCCGACTAGCGATCATCTTCACGATCCCAAACGCGACCAGGCAAAACCAGAAATCCACGATCATTCCCAGGTCCCACGATCGAAATAGCCCATGCCGGGCCCGAGGCGGCAGATGGGGCATGAGCAAGAAGTAAGCGGCATTGCCAACCAGCACCGCGATTAAAGCCTGCACGAAATTTCCAAACGCTGATTGTTTCGGCATGGCCAATCCATGCAGTGAGAGGCGTCTTCGCCGGAGCAGCAACGAGCGTGCCCCGCTCCGTCCTGCTAACATCCCTTCAGATGCTCGAACTGACCACCCCCGTCCAGTACGTTAAGGGCATCGGCCCGCGCCTGGCTGAGGTTCTGGCCACCAAAGGTATTCTCACAACCGACGACCTGCTCCACTACCTGCCTTTCCGGTACGAGGACCGTCTGAATCCGCGTGCGATCGCGCAGCTCCGCCCCGGGGAAATGGCCACGCTCATCGCCGAAGTTCGCACGTCAGGGCTTTTCCGCACACGCCGCATGCCCATATTTGAGATGACAGCGGGGCAGGGCAGAACCAGGCTCAAGTGCATCTGGTTTAATGGGACGTACCTGCAAGGCAAATTCAAGCCGGGCCAGATGGTCGCACTGTACGGCAAGGTTGACGTTGATCGCAGCGGTGAACTCCAGATTGTACAGCCACAATTTGAAATCCTGGGAGATCCCGGCGAGGAGGGCGCATCCGAAGCCACCGAACAGAAGCTGGCGGCCTCTCTCGAAGTTGGTCGCATCGTGCCCATCTATGGGGCCGCTGGCCAGGGGCGGCTCACGTCTCGCTGGTTCCGCCGCATCATCCACGCCGCCCTTGAGAATCTCACACCCAACCTGTCCGACCCCATTCCCGCCATGGTCCGAAATCGCATGGGGCTCATCTGCCCGCGCGAAGCGCTTTGGAAAGTACATTGGCCAGATCCTGGCGAAAGCCTGCAAGAGCTGCAATCCTCGCGCACGCCCGCCCACTCCCGGCTTATTTTTGAGGAATTGTTCTTCATCGAACTAGGGCTGGAGCTCAAGCGCCGGGAGCAGAAAGCAGAGACGGGTATCGCTTTCCGATTAGACGATCGAGTGCGTGGAGCAATCAAGAAGATCCTCCCTTTTCACCCGACCACCGCGCAGAAGCGTGTGCTGAGGGAAATTGCTTCAGACATGGAGAAACCTTCTCCCATGCGGCGTCTCCTGCAAGGGGATGTCGGCTCCGGCAAAACAATCGTCGCTTTCGAAGCTGCCATTATTGCCATTGAGAACGGGTATCAGGTCGCGCTGATGGCACCCACGGAAATTCTTGCTCAGCAGCATTATTTTTCCGCGCGGCAGATCCTTGAAAATGCCGGCTATCGAATCGTGCTGCTCACGGGCTCGTTGGAGCAGGACCGCAAACAGAAGGTGCGGCGCCACATCGCACAAGGCAACGCCCATCTCGTTATCGGCACGCATGCCTTGATCGAAGAGAAAGTCGAGTTCGCGAAACTGGGTCTCGTGATCGTAGATGAGCAACACCGGTTCGGCGTAATGCAGAGGCTGAAGCTGATGAAGAAGTCGGGCGACGCGGATGCCGATAACCGAACTGCGCTCGAGTCGACGGGCGGGGATTCCCGTCCCCACACGAGCCTCGCGGACGCCCATCCCTACACGGCCGCGGAACCCGACGTCCTAGTGATGACCGCCACTCCCATCCCGCGGAGCCTTGCGCTCACGATTTATGGCGACCTTGATCTGAGTGCTCTTGACGAGATGCCTCCGGGGCGCACGCCTATCGTGACGCGACGTGTTTCGGATGAGCGCTCCGAGGAAGTGTGGGAATTTGTTCGCAAGCAGGTTGTTGCCGGACATCAGGCCTACATTGTGTATCCGGTTATCGAGGAAAGCGAAGAGAGCGAACTGAAGGCTGCCATCAAGATGTACAAGGAGATGAGCAAACATATCTTCCCCGACCTGCGTGTCGGCTTGTTGCACGGACGCCTCGATCCTGACGAAAAAGAGAACGTGATGAAACTCTTTCAAAAAGGAGAAATCAGTGTTCTCGTTTCTACGACGGTAATTGAAGTGGGCGTAGACGTGTCCAACGCTACCATCATGGTTGTCGAACACGCCGAGCGCTTCGGACTATCCCAACTGCATCAATTACGAGGACGCATCGGGCGAGGCGCCGCAAAGTCGTATTGCATTCTGATGACTGGTGGCAAGATATCTGAGGAAGGGCAGCGCCGGCTGGACGCAATGGCCCGCACCAATGACGGCTTTCAAATCGCGGAACTCGATCTTGAGCTCCGTGGCCCGGGAGAGTTTTTTGGCACGCGTCAGGCGGGGATGCCAAGTTTCCAGGTTGCCAATCTCATCCGCGATCGCCAGATCCTCGAGGCCGCCAAGCGCGAGGCGGCTTCCGTGCTGGGCGGCCCGAATTCCGAAATATCGCAGCAAGAAATCAACCGGGCCCTTTGCCATATGCGCACTCGCTGGCAGTACACATACGGACTCGTAGAAGTCGGCTGATCGGCGTATCGCTTCGCGATGGAGGCGTTTAATCGCTGGTCGGCAGACGGCAGTTAGTGCGCGGGTGGCAAGCTCCCGTCACTCGAAAGCGCCAACTAGCACTCATTTCCCGACCTGCGCCCCTACTATCAGCTGAGGGGACCGAGTAAAATCAAAAATACATGGCGAGTGTGTCACAACTCGTGCAGATTGAGTTGAGTCCGAGGATGCCGCAGCCGAAACCGGCATGGCTGAAGGCGCGTGCGCCGGTTGGAGAGAATTTCCATCAGCTTAAGAAATTGGCTCGTGCCCTAGGACTGCACACAGTATGTGAGTCGGCGCAATGTCCTAATATTGGGGAGTGCTGGAACCATCGCACCGCTACTTTTATGTTGCTGGGCGACATCTGTACCCGGCGGTGTGGTTTCTGCGCCGTGCCTAAAGGCAGGCCGCTGCCGATCGACTGGGATGAGCCGCGCCGTGTGGCTGAAGCAGTGGCGACGCTTGGCTTGAAGCATGCGGTAGTGACTAGCGTGAACCGCGATGATGACAACATTGGCGGAGCGAAAGTTTTTGCGGACACTATTCGGCAGATTCGGGAGCTTACGCCTGAATGCCGGGTCGAAGTCCTGATTCCTGATTTCCAGGGTATGGATGAAGCTTTGCGTATAGTTCTGGACGCCGGGCCAAACGTGCTCAACCACAATACGGAGACAGTGCCACGTCTGTATCGCGTGGTGCGTTCGGGTGCACGCTATGAGCGCACTCTACGGCTTTTGGAAAATGCCAAGACGTTTTCTCCGGGCATGGTGACAAAGAGTGGTGTGATGGTCGGATTAGGTGAGACCATCTCGGAATTGGTGGAAGTTTTCCGTGACCTTGGGATACGCGGCGTGGATATTCTGACTGTCGGCCAATACCTTCGCCCATCGCGCGACCACTTGCCGATTGCGCGATTCTACACGCCGGAAGAGTTTGGCTATCTGAAACAAGAGGCGCTGCGCTTCGGCTTCCGTCACGTCGAGTCAGGCCCACTGGTTCGCTCCAGTTATCACGCGCACGAGCAGGTCGACGCAACGTCGGCTGGGCGGCAGGTTGCAGGTCGCGGGTGAGATGCAATCCTGTTGATGACGCAATGGGCTGACTCTGTTGGCAGTCGACGCGCGGCCGCCCCTCCTAGGGAGCAAATTTCTCAGAAGATCTTTACGTGGAAAGTCAAATACCTCTTGGGATTCTCACGGATGGATTTGACCAGCCCGCGGGTCTCTACCAGCATTTGGTCGGAGTTATTGTAAAGCGCCGGATCCTTGAGCAGCCTGCCAAACGTGCCTTCTCCGGCTTCCAGTCGGTCGGTTAAATCCGAGATCTTATTCATCGTGTTCTGCATCTTATCGGCAAACTGCTGGTCGCGGGCCAACTTGCCGATGGCGCCCTTGCCGGCATTGATGTCATCGCTCAGCTTTCTAACATTCGCGATCGTTTCATTGGCATTGTCGTAGAGCTTCGGATCTTTAAGAAACAATCCGGCCGTGCCTTTGCCCTGTTGGAGTTCATCGATAATGGCGTTGATCTTGTCCACAGCTGCCATCGCTTTGTTGTATGCCTCATCGTTTGCAATCAGTTGCCCGATGCTGCCCTGCCCGTTCTTTACTTCGTCCACAATGCCCTTGAACTCGTTCACCGTAGCGTTTACACGATCATAAAGATTGGGATCGTAAATAAACTTGCCAATCGAGCCTTGACCGCTTTCGACAAAAGCAAGTATGCGGTCGGTGCGCTTGAGTAGGGCATCCATGTTCTGCAATGTGCTTTGACTGGAGCGCACGACGTCCTGAATGTCTGGGTGTTCGCGAGTGGTAAGCGTATCTCCGCTCTGCGCCTCAGGGCCTTTGGCCATCGAGCTGTCGATATCAATGTAGGTCTCGCCGAGCACCCCGGCGGTTGACAACGAGGTGACCGAATCTTTGCGCAGCTCGAAGTGATATTTCGTGTTCACCTTCATGGTGACCTCTACCGGCGTGAGCGGCTTGCCGGGTACGACGCGAATGCCGTTGACATTACCGATGTCCACACCTTGGAGCCGGACGGGAGCGCCATTTCGCAAGCCACTAGAATTGTCGAAATACGATTTGAGAATGATTTTGTGGGTGAACCACCCGCCGGTGCCGGACATGAGAAAAATCAGGATCATGAGGGTGACGCTGGCGACAATCACCGTCACTCCGACCTTCAGTTGTGACCACTTCAACTGCTTCTGGCTAGGCAAGTTTTCTCCCGAACAATGCCATCATAGCAGTCCTCCGGTGCGGGCAATCGCGAGCGGAATTTGGCTGCATCATAACAGACCGTTGGGCGGGACTTCACGTCAGGAGACGCGCGGCCGTGGAAACTGAAAGAGCGTCAGCGCCAGCAGATATGCTACGGCGCCGCACGCTAGTGTGACAGTCAACCCGAAATGGATGGCGATGACCATCGCCAGTACTGAGCCGAGTACGCTTGAGGCGGCATTCATCGCCCAAGCCCACTCCACGGCATTTTCTTCGCATGCAGTTCCCAGAGCTGTCGTTTGAACCGAGGCCGATGCTGGAAACTCGGAGGCCGGAGTGCTGGCCAAGGCGCGCAGGCCAGTTGGGAAGGGCATCCCCATAGCAAATCCCAGCGGGACCAGCAGCATACCGCTGACCAGTAGCTTGATCGTGAAGGAGAGGCCTACGAGAGAAACCAGAATTGCGGGCAGCACCAAGACGTACAAGAAAATTGCCACTGTGATCACTGTGAGCGGTACCCAGTTCTGCACAGTAGTGGACAGCCAGCGGCGTGAAACAAGGCTGCCGGCTCCGCTTGAAAGCAGCAGCAGAAAGATCACGACCGTTAAGGCGTAGGTCGGATGCCCAAGGAACAGCACGAACCGCTGGATGAATGCGATCTCCACCAGGATATAACCGAGCCCGATGGCAACGAAATACAAGAGTGGAAGCACGCGCTGCTTTGTGCGACGGCCGCGCAACGCCAGGGGAATTACCAGAAATGCGAGCACGGCTGCGAGAGAAATGATCAGCACTGTACCCAGTACGACCACGCCGAGGTTCACTTTCCAGTCGATGCCTTGCTGCAGATCTTCGTTGAGAATCTGTGCCGTCTTAAGAGTGAAGAAGAAGAATGGAGCGTTGTCAGTGACCGGCGCGACGTTGTAGGCATAGGTTTGTGCGAAGGTATGCGGATCATTGCGTGCGATGAGTGCCGAGAAGGGATTATCCCCGGGAGCAGAAGGCAAATACAGAGGAACGAGTGCGGGATAGCTTTGCAGATGGGCCTCGACGGCCTGTTCTTCTTCCCGGGTGAACGGGCTTTTCTTGGCTATCACGACCACTGGAATGCCGTCACTGTCCAGATCCCCTTCGGAAACTACCATGAAATTTCGTGCAGGATTGGAAACGCCGAGAGCGTGAAGTGCTTCCAGCGCGACTGATACCACGCGCAGCGCTTCTCGGGGCTGTTTAAATTCCCAGCGCGTGATCGCGATCATGCCGTCCGATTTCAGATGCTCGAAATATTCGCGGAATGCCTCCACGGTGTAGAGATTGTTCTCGCTCAACGCGAACGCGCCCGCGGCGGTAGAAGCCCACGTATCCACGAGGGTCATTTGGACAACATCGAAGTGCTGGCGGGTATTGCGCACAAATGAACGGCCGTCGGTGACATGAATGTGCACCTCCGGGCGATCATAAAGGTGATAAGCATATTGCGCGTAGCGCCCACGCATGATGGTATCGGCGATGATGGGATTAATCTCGATGCCGGTGACGCTGGGGCTGCCATTGGCCACAGCCCGCAGGACGTCCACGCCACCGCCCGGACCGATGATGGCGTATTCACCGTTGGGCCGCAGCACGTTGGCTAACGCGGGTGGCGCCGACATCAGGTTCTTCTGCCAGACGGTACCCTGCCACTTTTGCGGGTCGGCATGCATGATAGAGGTAGACGCGTCAGCATCGATGACGATTGTCTTGGCTGCGCCCTGACGGTCAACCTCGACACGCGAAATCGCGTTCCACCGCGCGAATTCCACCCATGCAGGATCGCGGAACATGCCCTTGGCATACAGCACATCAATCAACCTGCCTGAATGATTGGCAGTGATGACCAACAGCAGAGCCATGCTGAGCGCTCCAGCGGTTTTGCGTGCGATGCTGCTGGCTGCCCAAATTGCGCTAGCTACCGCCGTCATCACGCCGGCAAACAACACTGTGTTCGGTCCGCCGATCCAGTTGAGCAGAGGTACCACGGCGAGGCAGGCTGTAGCGCCTCCCGCCAGGTCCGCGCCATAGATTCTGGGGATGTGCCGGCTTTCACGCGCGAATATGAGCGAGAACAGGAGGCCAGTGAAAAAGAACGGGATGGCGGCAGAGAGGTAGAGCGTTGTGAGTTTGCCGAAGTTAGTCCAGGAGAGTTCCAGCGAGACGGGAACGTGCAACACGATTTCGAGCACGACGAAAACGGCCACCGAGTTGATTGCGCAAAGCATCGCGGCCAGTCTGCGGGTTTCGAATTTCGCCAGACGCTGCTTGCCGAGATAGGCGAACACTCCGCCCGCGCCTAATCCTAGCAACGCGATCGAAATTGCCAGAAAGGCGAAGTGATAGAAGAGGACGACCGAGAAGAGGCGGGTGAGTGCCAATTCCAGAAGCAAGGCTGAAAAGCTCGTCAGCGCCACTCCAAACAGCAGTGCACGTCCTGAGCGATCTACTTGGGATCCGGGCAGGACGGCGGTTTGGACGGCTGGCATCGTGAGATTATTCAGGAGGCGACAGTCTAGCAGACCTGCGCATTTAGCTTTCCAAGATGACCTGCGCGATCGCCTGATCGGCGGTGTGCGACAGCGAGAGCGCGGCGTTTTTGGCGCCAAGTTTTGCCGCAAATTCGGCGGCCTTCCCGTGAAACACGACCGCAGGGCGGCTGCCTGGGCGGCGGGTGACTTCGATGTCCCGCCAGCGAATTCCATAATTCCAGCCCGTGCCGAGCGCCTTCATGGCGGCTTCCTTGGCGGCGAAACGTGCGGCATAGCGTTCTACGTGATTCGCCTTCGACTGGCAGTACCGAATCTCGCCGTCGGTAAAAATGCGGTGGAGAAAACGGTCCCCGAAGCGCTCGAGGGCTGCGCGGATGCGCGGGACTTCGGCAATGTCGATGCCGGTGCCGACGATCATGGGTTCAAAGTAGCACAAACGAGAGCCAGACCATGGTGGGATATCGCCGAGGCGGTACTGCCCGCCCAGACCAGGGTGTCTGAGCCGACGTGGTCCGTAGCAGGGTCAAATACCCGTACTCCCACCAGCGAAATCCGGGTGTGGGGGCACCCACCCAACACGTGTTAAAACAACTGGTCGGACTTGTAAATGAGTTGATCGTTGACGAGGTGCGCCTGAGGAGTGAGTTTGTGCGGTCTCGCCGGACCCTCGGCATCAATGTGCAAAACAGTATGGCCGTGGGCGACCAGCCAATCGGAGACGAGCATGCGGTGGCAACGGAAGTAAACACGTTCGGCACACATGTAGGCGGTACGCCGGCGGCTGGCGAGTTTGATGAGTTCGGAAATGCCGTGCTCGAACGCCGGTGTCAGCATGTAATCGGCGTAGTTGCGAAAGCCGGGGCTGCGCAGGCCGAGGTTGGGGGAGTCGTCCCTCATCTTCTTGCGGCGTCCTCCGAGTTCTTTCAGCCAGATGTACTCGAGTCCCGCTTTCGGCAGTGCTTGTTCGAACGATTCGCGATTGAAATGCGGAAGGCGGCGGGAAATAGGGAAAGAGCGAATGTCAATCAGAGTCTTGATGGAGTGCGCCTGCAGGGCTGAGATTAGCTCGTCGAGCGTGCGCGTGGCATGGCCGATAGTGTAGAGGGTCGGCATAACTCACCACATAATCACCGAGACCCCTGAAGAATGCGCGGCAGGCAGACCCGCTAAACAGGTCTTGAGTTCTCTGACTCTGCGTCTTGTGACCAATTCACTCTCGGCCTAGGCGATTCAGAGCGACCGCGATACTTTCATCCTGCTCCGCAAATACCGTTCGCAGATCCAGCAGCACGCGGCTTTCTTCCACGCGGGCGATGATCGGTGGATCGGAAGCTCGCAAACGGGCGGCGAGTTCGTCGGCGCTCGATCCCTCACAAGTTACGGCTAGCAGACGCGTTGGCAAGACCGCAGAAGGAGCGGCGCCGCCGCCGATGACGGATTCTCCGTCGATGACCTCTAACGACAGTCTCGGCAATCTCACCTTCTGTGTAACAGCCTCTGCCCGTGCGCCGATTTCTTCTTTTGATAAGCGCATAAGCCGCAAAGCGGGAATGGTGTCATGATCACGTTTGACGTAGGCCAGCAGCGTGGCTTCCATTGCGGCGTAGGTGAGCTTATCCACGCGCAAGGCGCGGAACAGCGAATTGGACCGCATGCGCGCGATGAGATGCGGGCGACCGCTAAGTATGCCGGCCTGGGGCCCGCCCAGAAGTTTGTCACCGCTATAAGTGATGACATCTACGCCGGCGTGGAGGCTGTCAATGACCCCCGGCTCACCGCCGATGCCGACCGAACGCAGATCGAAAAGTGCGCCGCTGCCGAGGTCTTCCATTAGGGGGATGCCACGTTTGCGCGAGAGGCTGACTAATTCTTCGAGCGACGGCTGTTCAGTGAAGCCGCTGATCTGGAAGTTGGAACGATGCACACGGAGCAGCAGTCGGGTGTTCTCGTGGATGGCACCTTCGTAATCGGTGATGCGGGTCCGGTTAGTGGTGCCGATTTCGCGCAGGATAGCACCCGATTTGGACATGACATCAGGAATGCGGAATGATCCGCCGATCTCAACCAGTTCGCCGCGGGAGACGATGACCTCGCCGCCTTCGGCCAGAGTGTTCAGCGCGAGCAGCACGGCGGCAGCGTTGTTGTTGACGACAATGCTGGAAACATTTGCTTGTGTGGTGCGGGCGCCCTCGCCCACGAACTCGTTGTTCAGTAGTTTCTGAAATAACCGGTCCACGTGGACGTCGCGCTTGCCGCGTTCCCCTGTACTCGTGTCGAATTCCAGGTTCGAGTAGCCGGTCGCGGTCTCACGGATGTGGCCCACAGCGGAATCGGCCAATGGCGCGCGCCCCAGGTTGGTGTGAAGGATCACGCCTGTGGCGTTGATGACGGTGCGCAGAGAATACGTGAGTGCTCTGCGAAGCTGATGCTCGACCGCGCCGGCGAGACCAGAGAGCGCGAGGTCAATGTCGGCAGAATCGAGGTGTCCAGCCGAGATTTCTCCGCGCCATTGGGCGAGCACTGCGCGCGCCGCGTCGGCAACCGCAGTGTGGCCTTCGCGAGCGATGAGAGACGCGATTGCAGCATCGCGCAGCAAATCGTCGACGGAGGGCAGTTTGCGGTAGAGATCGGACCTGGAAGCGGCCTTCACAAGGGATGATTATCACATGGCAGAGCGGGAGCCAGTGATCAACCCTTGCGGCTCGCCTGCCGAGAGCGTGGGGCTCTGTGTTCACAGGGTATGCATGTAAGCCAAAAGGTCTTGGATTTGCTGCTCACTAAGGACTTGGCCGAAGCCCTGCATTTTGCTTCGACCAAAGCGGATGATTTCGCCGACGCGTTCGTCATTCGCTGGCAGTCCGCTGATGGGGAGGTAAGGCTTTTTGAAAACACCTTTCATACTCGGCCCTTTCTTGCCGCGGGTGGAGTAGGGCTCGTGGCAACGATCGCAGTAATTGTCGTAGACGCGGCGACCGGCGGCTTCTTGCGGGTTGAGGCCGAGTTCAGTGTCGCTCTTGCGGCGCTCGACAGAGCAGGCGGGTAACGAGAGAACGATTGCTACAGGAACACAAAGACACAGAGCAGATTTCAAATTGAAGATCTCAGAGTTCAGAATTGATAAGGCATGGGAAAGCCGCATCTTGCCTCAAGGAATCCCTATATTGAAATTTATCCTACCTTCCACAGAACTATTTGTTCCCGACGTAAAATGAGGAAACACAATAATAGTGCAAGCCATGCCGATTGCAGTAAAACGAGTCTACGAGAAAGCAGGACGTGCGGACGGCGCGCGGGTCTTGGTCGACCGCCTCTGGCCGCGCGGACTGAGCAAAGAGAGAGCAGCGGTGCACGCGTGGCTACGGGAACTGGCGCCTTCGGACGGATTGAGAAAATGGTTTCATGCGCGTCCCGAGGGATGGCCGGCGTTCCGAAAACGTTATCTGAGAGAGTTGATGCGGGTTGAGGCCGCCGGAGCACTGGAGGAACTCTACCGACTGGCAGAAAATCACAAACGGTTGACGCTGCTGTTCGCTTCGAAGAACGAGCAGCACAATAATGCCGTAGTGCTCAAGGAACTGCTGGAAGGGTTGCGCAAGCCGCCGACAGGGACCGGCCCGGGTGCAGTGAAGGGGATTCGGGTGAGACAGGCGGCGAGACGGTCACGATAAAAATTCGGCCGTTGCGGGTTCAATCGGATGCACGCGAATCTAGAGACTGACCAAGAGCGAGCACCGCAGGCGTTTCCTGATTACAAAT
>QIAR01000442.1:0-6698 GCA_003225595.1 Acidobacteriota bacterium
AGCCCCTTAAGATCAGACGCTCCGGCCTGTTCGCCGCCGTAGATGGCGACGTTCTGATCTACGTGCACAAGGAGTTTGAGTTGGACGACGTCCTTGAACGCTACCCCGCTGACAGCTACGTCGTCATAGATGACAAGTTGCGCATCCTGACAGCCGTCAAGAGAGCCTGGGGCCGGCGAGTCACCACCGTGTTCCCGCGCCAGGGGCACTACGCCGCTGATCCAAAGGCCCTGGCCAGCTATCCGCCCGCGGATATCAGCATCAGCCGCATTGGGGAACTCGTCGACTACGACTTGCACACCTTGCTTGGAGCTGCTGATGCCGCAGGTGGTCGCGCTGCACTCGCCTGAAAAGGTGCACGAGGATGGCTTCCAGTCACGGGCGAGATATTCCTGAATCGAAAACAGCTGCCGCAACTCCATCATCGTCGCAGCTTTCGGGCAAGCCCCCGTCCGCATCCAAGGAAAAGTCCCGTCTGAATGAGACTTACCAGGGCCCGGTTGCACCCTGGCGTAAGTGGGGCCCGTATGTCAGTGAACGTTCTTGGGGTGGAGTCCGCGAAGACTACAGTCCGTGGGGAACCGCGTGGGATTTCCTGACCCATGACATGGCCCGCAGCAAGGCATACCGCTGGGGAGAGGATGGTATCGCCGGCATTTGTGATCGCTACCAGTTGCTGGTGTTTGCTCTTGCCTTCTGGAATGGCCGCGATGCAATCTTGAAAGAGAGAATGTTTGGGCTGTCGTCACCGGAAGGAAATCACGGCGAGGACGTTAAGGAATACTGGTTCTACCTCGATAACACTCCTACGCACAGCTACATGCGGATGCTCTACAAGTATCCGCAAGAGGAGTTCCCCTACGCCCGACTGGTTGCCGAGAACGCGCAGCGTCGAGGCCCGGAGGTCGAGCTACTCGACACTGGCGTTTTCGATCAAGATCGCTACTTCGACATTTTTATCGAGTACGCGAAGGCCGGCCCGGAAGACATCTGCATTCGCGTTGAGGCTTTCAACCGTGGCCCGGAACCAGCACGTCTTCACCTCCTGCCCCACCTTTGGTTCCGGAACACTTGGGCGTGGACCGATCCGCCCGGATCAGAACCGAGCATTGCTCGCGCCACGCGTGGCAAGAACCACATAACGCTGGTCGCCGACGACGCCACCGCTCCGCCGATTCCCAACCTGCAATTTCCATATTCGTTGGGCAAGTACTACCTGTACGCTCCCGCCGGCGGTGAAGTACTTTTTACGGACAATGAAACCAACGCGCCTCGCGCATACGGGTCCTGGGCCACCAATCGTAAGCCACACGTTAAGGACGCCTTTCACCGGTATGTCATCCACGGAGAGCAATGCGTCAAGCACGAAAGCGGGACGAAGTCGTGCATCCATTACTGCCATGACGTGGCGGCGGGTGACTCTGTGGTCCTGCATTTGCGGTTGAGTTCCCGTCCTTACTCGGACCCATTGACCGACGTGGATGACATCGTTCACCTTCGCCAACAGGAGGCCGACGAGTTCTACGAAACTGTCCATCCTCCCGAAGCAACTCCTGAGGAGCGACTCATTCAACGGCAGGCCTTAGCCGGCATGCTCTGGAGCAAGCAGATTTACATATTTGACGTGCAGAGTTGGCTGGAAGGCGACAACCCTCAGTGGCCGCCGCACGAATCGCGCAAGCGCGGCCGCAATTCTCACTGGCGTCACCTGAACTCCATGCGGATTCTCTCTATGCCCGACAAATGGGAATTTCCGTGGTTTGCCTCCTGGGACTTGGCCTTCCAGTGCGTTACGCTGGCCTTGGTTGATCCAGAGTTCGCCAAGCATAACTTGTGGCTGCTCCTGTTCGAGCAGTTCCAACATCCCAACGGCCAAATTCCCGCGTACGAGTGGGAATTTTCGGACATGAATCCACCCGTGCAGGCGTGGGGCTGCTGGCGTGTTTACCAAATTGAAAAGCGAGACACTGGAAAGTCAGACCTCGCCTTCCTCGAAAAGTGCCTTCACAAGCTACTGATCAACTTCGCATGGTGGGTCAACCGCGTAGATAGTCAAGGGAACAACGTTTTCGAAGGTGGCTTCCTTGGACTGGACAACATCACCGTGATTGACCGTGGACAGAAGCTTCCCGGCAATGCGGTTCTGGAACAATCTGACGGCACCGGCTGGATGGGTTTTTTCTGCCTTTATCTGATGCGGATTGCACTCGAACTGAGCGACCACAACCCCGTTTACGAGGTGCTGGCGACCAAATTCTTCGAGCATTTTATTTATATCGGAGCGGCCATGAAGAAAATGGGCGGCCGCAATTACCAATTGTGGGACGAGAACGACGGCTTCTTCTACGACGTCCTACGCTTCCCCAACGGAGACTTCCACAAGCTCCGCTTGCGCTCATTAGTCGGGCTCATCCCGCTCTTTGCGATTGAAGTACTGGAGAAACGTGACCTGGAATCGCGTCCGGACTTTCTTGCCAACGTGGAATGGTTCATCAGGAACCGTCCCGACCTTGTCGGCAATGCTTGTTACGCCATTGGCTGTCGTGGCTCATGCATGCGATACGTGCTCTCGATTGCCGATCCCGAGCAATTTCACAGGATTGCCGTGCGTCTTTGGGATCCTGCGGAATTTCTCTCCGACCACGGCATTCGCAGCCTGTCTAAGTACCACCAGGCGCATCCCTTTTGCTTTGGCGAGAACCGCCTAGGTTACGAGCCAGGCGAGTCCGAAGCCCAGCTGAAGGGAGGGAACTCGAACTGGCGAGGGCCAGTCTGGTTCCCAACTTCGTATCTTTTGATTCATTCTTTGCTGCGGTTCAGCCAGGCGCTCGGCCCTGACTTTGTCGTGAAGCCCTCCGATGGTGGCGAGGCCGTTACGCCGCGATTCATGGCGGAAGAAATCGCGGAACGCATGATTCGGATTTTTACCCGCGATAAGTCTGGCCGGCGAGCTTGTTTCGGAGAGAACAAGAAGTTTCAGACCGACCCGCACTGGCGCAATTACCTGCTCTTTAACGAGTACTACCACGGGGACACCGGCAAGGGCTTGGGCGCCAGCCACCAGACGGGGTGGACCGGACTCGTTGCCAGCCTGATCGACGAATGGCGTCGCTGAAACTGCGCGGCGCCTTCCGGAACCCGATGCCGCGCGACGCAAGCTTCGGGCGGCTCCGCCAAGTCATTGCCCTGTAGCAAAGACAAATTCGGCAGATGAGCGACACTATCCGACTGGGTGCCGGGAAGGAGTTTGGGAAAAGAAACCCGATGTTGCCCCCGCGGGGGCAGCGCAGGGTTCTGGGCGCTTCTCCTCGCGCCTGAAACTGCCGGATATACTCGTCTGTAACAGCGCGTTTATACCGCGGTCCGCGCCAAGAACCAAGCCAGAAGCGGGAAGAATCTTGGGCTCAGCTAGATTTTCCACTTGACTTCTAACTCCGGTTGCGCATAATTGTCGTCGCACCCGCCCGGGTCCCTTCCAACCACTCACGCGAGGTGTGTGTGTTCCTGACTCCTCAACATGGCTGTTGCTTGTGTCGTCAAGGGAGGCGATCATGCGCCAGCTCTTAATCATGCTAGCAGTCTGCACGTCCATTGGAGTTTTGATGGCAGAGCTGGGTTCCAACGTCCCTAGCGATGACAAGTTGCTGGCGCAACGGGTACAAGAAGGGGGATCGTTAGGGTCGGGGATCTTCGACATCGCGCCCCCTCCGCCCGACGTCCATGGGGTGCACCGGCGACTGCATCTCGGGCAAGGCGAACATGATCCCTCGCAACTTAGTCGCCCACAAGGATGCTAACGGGAAATTGACCTCAGTGACCGGCTCGGCGCCGAGGGCCAAACGGAAGTCGTAGGGAGGTGTTCTATGTCTCTGCGTGTATCTTGCTGTATAGCGCTCGTGAGCTTGTTCGTATCAGCCGTAAGCATCCTGGCGGCTGCACCCGACGTAGATCTTAATCCTGTTGTCGGACCACCTGATCCGGCAAAGCTACAACCGGTCGAGCGTGTCCCGCGAGTTAGTTTCGGACTCGTGGGTTCGTTTCCGCTCGGCGAAGAAGATTTGAAGGCGTTAGTGTTTCCGAGCGCCACTGAAGAAGAGCGGGCTGCGGTGTTGGAGGGATTAAGATTCTTCACCACACCGCACACTGAGCCGCAGGGGCTCGGACCAGTTGCCAACCAGCGTTTTTGCCTGGGCTGTCACATGAACTCAGTCGACGTTCTTAGCGTTCTTAGCAGGGAGCGCAACAACCAGCTCGTCCCCACCGTCTCTCCGGCCTCCCGCGCTGCTCGCTCCACGCCAACGAACTTCGGTTTCACGGCATTCAATCCGGCCACAGGCGGCGGCAGAGCACCAGATAACGTAGACGCGATCAACAATACGGGGAAAACTGCGGCGTTCACGCTGTTTGGCGACTTCTCCCCATTAACAAATGCCTTTACGGCGTTAGCACAGTTCTCCACAGGGGGGGTGCAGCGTGTGCGTCCCTCGCTGGATGCGTGTCTCCCCGATGCGATTCCGTCGATTGCACAGGACCCGAACTTGGCGGGCGGCGTTGACCCAACAACCTTTCTGAGCTCTTTGGGCTTCCGACGGACGACCGGCGAGCGTGCCGCGCCACCTTACATTGGCCGTGGTCTGATTGAGGCGGTGTTTGACGGCGACATTCTCGCCAACGAAGCGGCGGAGAAGACTGCAATCAACACGTCGCTCGGCCAGGCGGGAGACTTTCCCGAATGTTCCGCGGACTGCGTAGCAGGCCGCCACAATGAGAACACGTCGAATCAGGCTTTTGTCGGAGGACATACTGACAAGCGAGTGGGACACCTGGGTCTGCGGGCGGCGGGTCCGACGCTGATGCAATTCATGATCGGCGGTTCAAACGGTGAGCTCGGCTTCACTAGCCCTCTCAGTCCCAACGAGCCGTTCAGTGCTGTTAATGTCAACCGCGCTGGGTGCGCAAATACCGTGCCTTCACCGGAGCTTCCGCTATCGACGCCGGTCAGCCTACGTGCGCTGATGCGGTTAATAGCTCCGCCGGAGTTTGGTAAAACCTTGCTGCTCATGCTCCAGTCTCCAAATCCCGCAGCGCCGAGGCCCAGAGGAACCCCTGAACGCATGGCCCAGCGTGGAGCCGAGCTGTTCGGCATTGATCTGGTTGCGTTTGCCAACCGGATGATCCCCGGCGCTGAAGTTCCCCTCACAAGATCTCGCCCGTGATGTTGTCGCGCACGAGCGCTTCCAGCGTGAGGCCTTGGCTGCATCCGCGCTTGATCATCCGAATATCTGCACGATATACGAAATCGGAGAACACGGAGGCCAACCATTCTTCGCGATGCACTTCCTAGAGGGCAAGACTCTGAAGCACACGATTGACGGCAAGCCGCTCCAGACGGAAGTCCTGCTCGATTTGGCTGGGCAGATTGCAGACGCACTTGACGCCGCCCACTCGCAAGGCATCATTCATCGCGACATCAAGCCCGCCAACATCTTCATTACCACCCGCGGGCAGGCGAAGGTGCTCGATTTCGGACTGGCGAAGGTTACCCCAGGGGCGCAAGCGGCTGCCCCGGATTCTACCGCCGTGACGGAGTTGACCATTGCGGGCGGCACCTTGGGCACTGTGGCCTACATGTCGCCGGAGCAGGCACTCGGTAAAGAACTGGACGCGCGTACCGACCTGTTTTCCTTTGGAGTGGTGCTATACGAGATGGCGACGGGTGTGCTGCCGTTTAGCGGCGACACATCTGCCGCGATCGCTCATGCGCTGCTCGGCACCGTTCCGGTCGCTCCAATGCACCTAAATCCTCAAGTTCCGACCGAGCTGGAACGTATCATCACCCGTGCGCTGGAAAAGGATCGTGACCTGCGCTACCAGAACGCGGCAGATGTGCGTGCCGATCTGCGGCGCATCTCCCGTGAGACGGCACTCGGCAGTGCAGATACTCGTGCAACCATCGCTCCATCCCCGCCTTCTGCTGAGCGCCCGCCGGCGGCACCGCTCTGGCAGCCGTCACACATGCGCAGATATGGGGCGGCAGGGGCCTTCTTGGTCCTCCTGGCGCTGGCGGCCTTCACATTTTTAAAGTGGTCGCTTGCGAGGCGTGCTGCGGATCCAAACACCATTCGTTCGCTCGCGGTCCTGCCCTTGGTCAATCTCTCCGCCGATCCCAACCAGCAATACTTCGTTGATGGCATGACAGAGGAGCTCACTTCCGAAATCAGCCAACTTCATTCGCTGCGTGTGATCTCTCGCACCTCCACGACGCAGTACCGAGGCACGCATAAGAAAGCTCCCCAGATCGCAAAGGAGTTGCACGCCGACGGTCTAATTGAGGGTTCCATCCTGCGAGTCAATGATCGCGTCCGCATCACGGCGCAATTGATTCAGGGACCTACCGACACGCACGTCTGGGCCAAGAGCTACGACCGCGACCTCCGCGACGTCATTGCCTTGCAGCACGAAATCGCCAGCGACATCGCCCGCGAAATCCGGATAAGCCTCGGCCCACAAGAGCAGGCACATCTGGCGCGTGCGCGTGAGGTCATCCCCGAAGTGCACGAGGCTTATCTGCGCGGCCGCTTCCACCTGCAGAATGGAAGCGAAACCTCAATCCACCGCGCCCTGGACTATTTCCAGCAGGCGATCCAGAAAGACGTCGAATATGCGCCGGCCTATGCCGGGGTCGCTGATGCTTACAC
>QIAR01000442.1:6705-7397 GCA_003225595.1 Acidobacteriota bacterium
TGCTCCCAGCGAGGTGATGCCGAAGGCCAAAGCGGCAGCTCTAAAGGCGGTTGCATTGGACGAAACACTGCCGGAAGCGCATGTATCGCTCGGTGGTGTGCTCATGTTCTATGACTACGATTGGCCCAATGCGGAGTGGGAGTTTCAGCGCGCCCTCGACATCAAGCCCAGCTACGCGGAGGCCCACGATTACTATGCGATGTTTCTCGTCGCCAACCGGCGCTTCCAAGCTGCTATCGACGAGATCATGCGCGCTCGCCAGTTGGACCCAGTGTCCGGGCTGATCGCTGCCGATGCTGCCTGGATCTTTTATCTCAAGCGCGATTACGACCAATTTTTGGAACAGGCAAAGGCCGCAGTGGAGTTGGCCCCGAATTACTTGGTGGCGAGCCAAATGCTCGGGTTGGCCTACGAGAAGAAAGGCGACTTTAGCCGAGCGTTGCAGGTGCTTGAACAAGCGCGGCGAGTGGACGACAGTGTCACCACTTTGGAGATGCTCGCCGGCACCTATGCTGCGGCGGGAAGACCTGCTGAGGCTAGGAGGGTTACCGAGGAGATGGTGCAGCGCTCCAGAAAGCATTACGTCTGCGCTTATGAGGTTGCTACCACCTACGCGGGTCTCAAGGACCGTGAGTCAGCCTTTGCCTGGCTGCGAAAATCGCTCGATGAGCGGGCCGACTGCTCGCCTTGGA
>QIAR01000444.1 GCA_003225595.1 Acidobacteriota bacterium
GATTTCTCTCAATGAGTGGCGATCGGTGGCCCCGTTCATCGATCACTCTTTGCTGCGAATGGACACCACCCGCGACCAGGTTATTCGCCTCTGCCACGAAGCTGTCCATTACTGTTTCCCGACAGTTTTCGTGCATCCTTCCTACGTTGCGCTTGCAGTCAGCATCTTGCGCGGTACGCCGGCGAAAGTGGGAACGCCGGTCGGCTTTTCCCTGGGCGCGACTCTTACCACGGTGAAGCGGTTCGAGGCCCATGAGGTGCTGCGGCTCGGCGCCGGCGAACTGGACATGGTGATGAATGTGGCCGCGCTGAGGTCGGGAGGGCGAGACTTTGTTCAGAATGATATCCGAACCATTGTTGAAGTCGCACATGAAGCTGAGGTGATTTTGAAGGTGATCCTGGAGACGCCATTACTGACGCACGAAGAAAAGATTGTGGCCTGTGAGCTGTCGGTGGCAGCGGGTGCGGACTTCGTCAAGACAGCAACCGGCTTGTTCGGAGGCGCCACCGTGGAGGACATCGCCCTGATGCGCTCAGTTGTCGGCGATCGTGCGCGAGTCAAGGCTTCAGGCGGTGTCCGCACGGCCAAAGATCTGGCAGCAATGGTTCAGGCGGGCGCCGACCGCATCGGCACCAGTTCCGGAGTAAATATCATGCGTGATTTGGGAGCGCCGGAACTCGCCCAACGGTGACCGCCGTCTCGGCTGATATCATAGTTGCAGTGGACACACTTGCAATCCAATCTGAACTTTCTTCCAAGGTTGAGCCCTTACTGCTGGAAGTAGCCGACGTGGTCAATACCACGCTCGACCTCGATACTACGCTGCGGCGTGTGGCCGAACTGGTGCGCAAGGTCATCGATTATGAAATTTTCGCCATCCTCTTGCTGAATGAAAGAGCACAGGAGCTGCGATTTCGATTCCAGGTGGGTTATCCCAAGCACGTTGCCGACCGGATCCGAATCAAAGTCGGCGAGGGCATCACTGGGCGAGCTGCCCAGCAGAGAGAGCCGGTGCTGGTCGCTGACGTAAAGAAGGAAGACGGTTATATCGAGGCAGTACCCAACGTGCGCTCCGAACTAGCGATCCCGCTGATCGTTAAAAATCGAGTGATCGGCGTAATTGACATTGAGGCGCGGCAGCCCGGGTATTTCAAGGAGGAGCACAAACGGCTGTTGACGCTGATCGCGTCCCGCATGGCTGTTGGCATCGAGAATGCGCGGCTGTACACGCGCACAACGCGGCAGGCACGCACACTGCTGCTGCTGAACGAAATCGCGCGTGAGTTGACCTCTATTCTGAACCTTGACCAGCTTCTCCAGCGAATTGCCGACCTAGTGAGCCGGCTCATTGACTATCAAATGTTCAGCATCCTGCTACTCGATGCTACCGGGCAGAAGCTGCAGCATCGCTTTGCGGTGCGCTTCCACGAGAATATCCAGTTGAAACACGACATTCCTCTCGGCAGAGGTGTTGTCGGCTATGCTGCGCAGCAAAAGCAGGCCGTGCTGGTACCTGATGTGAGTAGAGATCCGCGCTACATTCCGCTCAACCCCGAGACCCGTTCCGAACTGGTCGTGCCGCTCATTTACAAGAACAAGGTCATCGGCGTGCTCGATCTGGAGCACACGAGACGCGGCTTTTTCAACGAAGACCACAAACGAACCATCACGACGTTGGCAGCGCAGATCGCCATTGCCATCGAAAACGCACAACTCTACGAGGAGATCGCAAGCCAGGAACAACGGCTAGAGCGCGATCTGGCGCTGGCGCGAGAATTACAGTTTCGATTGCTGCCGCAGGCGCCACCCAAGCTGGCCAACCTGGAAGTTGCTGCCAAGTTTTTGCCGGCACGGGCCATCGGAGGCGACCTGTACGACTTTCTAGACTACTCGCTGTCGCGGCTGGGAATCGTGATTGGCGATGTCAGCGGCAAGGGTGCACCCGCAGCGATTTACGCGGCCCTGGTCAGCGGCATCCTACGCTCGCACGCGCCCATCGAACCCGGGCCCGCCGAGATGTTGTCCGCAGTGAACAACTCGTTAGGCGAGCGGCGCATTGACGCACAGTTTGTTTCGATCATTTATGCCGTGTGGGACGAGGCGAGACGAACCCTCCAAGTCGCCAACTCGGGTCTTCCCCGCCCCATTTACTGTCACGACGGCAAGGTTGAAATCATTGAAGCAACGGGACTGCCGTTAGGCCTATTCGACGACGCCGAGTACGATGAGTTCACCTTTCGAGCCAAGCCGGGTGACATGTTCGTCTTTTTCAGTGACGGCATTCTGGACGCACGTAACGCAGAAGGCGAACTGTTCGGCCGACAGCGCGTGGAACAGATCGTGGCCAGGTGTGCGGGCCGACCGGCCGATTACGTGGTGGACTGCCTGTTCAAGGCAGTCGAAGAGCACGCCGCTGGGGTGGAGGCCTTCGACGATCAGACTGTGGTCGCGATCAAGGTCAAGGAGAGCCCCACAAAAAGCAAGTGAGCCGCAGCCCGGCCAACAGCGCAGCATTCCCTCCTGCCTTTTCGTATCGTGAGGTGAGGAAGGGACTGTTCCGCCGCTCTTCGGGCACTGTGCTGTGTTGCGATGAGGTCCCTCTGACACAGCTTGCTGACCGTTTCGGAACGCCACTGTATATCTATTCAAATTCAAGCATCGTCCGTCGGATGCGAGCTTTCGACGACGCGTTCGGAAAAATCGGGCACACGGTCTGCTACTCCGTCAAAGCCAATTCCAGCCTTGGCATTCTTCGCCTCATCGCAGGAATGCGGTGCGGGTTCGACGTGGTTTCTGGCGGCGAACTGGAACGTGTGCTCCAGGTTGACCGGCGTGCCGCGCGCAAGGTGGTCTTCTCCGGCGTCGGGAAGACCAAGGCTGAAATGCGGACGGCTCTCAAAGCGAAGATCTTGCTGTTTAACGTGGAGAGCGAATCGGAACTGTGGGCGTTGGCAGAGACTGCTGCAACCCTGAAGGAGACCGCACCCATGGCTCTGCGCGTGAATCCTGATGTTCCGGCCGACACTCATCCCTACATCTCTACCGGCCTCCGCAAGCACAAGTTCGGAGTTCCCATCGCCGAAGCGCGCGAGCTATACGCTCGGGCCTCAGGCAGCCGGCATTTGAGAGTGGCGGGAATCAGTGTCCACATCGGCTCGCAAATTACGGATGTGGCGCCTTTCGGGGCGGCCATGGAACGCGTTGCCGACCTGGCGCGGTTCTTGCGCGAGGACGGACATCGGATCGATTATGTAGACGCCGGGGGCGGTTTGGGGATTGATTATCAAAACCTGAGCCTACCTGATTATTCCGAGTACGTATCCCTCTACGCCCAGGCAGTCATGCGTCCGTTGCGGGGGCTGAAAGTGCATCTGCTGCTAGAGCCAGGGCGTTCAATCGTAGGGCCAGCAGGCGCGCTGCTCACTTCCGTGTTGTACCGCAAAACGAATGACAGCAAGAAATTCCTGGTTGTCGACGCGGCTATGAATGATCTGTTGCGACCATCGCTCTATGGCGCGTATCACGAGATCGTTCCAGTGGTGATGAATTCTCGTTCTGCAGCACGGCGAGAGAGCGTTGATGTGGTCGGTCCGGTCTGCGAAACCGGTGACTTTCTGGCGCGCGATCGTGAGCTGCCGATCCTGGGCGAAGGTGATTTGCTCGCCATCCTTGATGCCGGGGCGTATGGGATGGTGCAGGCTTCCAACTACAACACACGGCCTCGTCCTGCTGAGGTGCTGGTGAATGGCAGATCGATGAAACTCATTCGCCGCCGCGAGTCGGTGGCCGATTTATTTCGCCAGGAGAGTTTCTAGACTGGTTTCATAAATACTCTTACCCGCAAGTCAGGCGTGACCTCAGGGGCTAAAAAGCCCAGTCTTTATTGACTCCTGACGCCGGCCTCAAGGCCGGCTCTTCCACGGTGGCGCAAAAAGTTCGTGGTGGCGCCTCTCCCTTCCGATGAACGGTTTTGCTTCACAACGAGTTGAGGAACGTAAGCAATTGGTGTTTCTGTTTCTCGGTCAATCGCAAGTAACTCCTGGTTACGGAACTTGCCTCGCCACGGTGGCGCAGGATGGCCTCGTTCCGCGAGGTGGAAAATCCGTCATGCATCAACCGGTCGCGGGTGCGCAGGCCCCAGAGCGGCGCGGTTCGCAATTTGTTGGCCGTGTCGGGCGGGCCGTTCTGCACGATTCCATCGCCGGTACCTATGTCATGCAGCAGAAAATCGCCGTACGGATGGATCACCTTGTTCCCCAATGCGTCCGGGACGCTGAGCATGCCGCCATTGATCGCGGTCGCTGGCGGGGCCGTGGTGATGGAGGCTCTGTGGCAGAGGGCACATCCAATTTGGGAGAAGATTTGCAGTCCCGCCTGCGCCGCCGGCGTAACCAGCAACTCCGTATTTACTGGTGGCGCAGTGGTACCGCGCATGAACGTAGCGAAGTGATCGATGTCTTCCATACCGATGTCATCGGTTTTATCTTCGGGATCTTGCGTAGTCTTGCAGATGGTCGTGGTATCAGTGGGGGCCAGGCGGCTGGTGATGCCCATCTCGTTAAGGTAAGCGTCGGCAGAAAAGGACAGCAAGCTGGCATGCTGATTCTTCCAACCAAAGCGCCCCCCACGGAGCGGCTGCCCTGGGGCTTCTAGGACAGGCACTTGAATAAATTCACCGGCGATTTTTCCTCCACTGGTCACCCGTTGCTCGCGGGCAATGGCTTGTAGTGTGTTGTCGTCAATCGCCTCCACGAAGCCGTCGCCCAGAGTGTTCAGGGACATGCGGAAAGTTCGAATGAATTCGGTATGGGGAAGACGCTCTTGCGCTTCGGGACACACTGCTCGGTCGTTGATGAGGGAGCGGTCAGGGATATTGGACTGGCCGTTGTTGATGAAGATGGTGGGACTCACGAAGTGACCAGAGGAGTCCAGGTGACCGGCGCGGAGTTCTGACACCTGGCTGTTTCCGCCGGTTACAGGATTCTGATGGCAGTCGACACAGGAGCGGGCGTTGTAGACTGGACCCAGTCCTTTATCTACGCCTTCTTCCTCCTCGAAGGCTGCTTGATCGGTGGCAAAGGTGTCGCCCAGGGGCTCAAGGAGGCCATTGCTTAGG
>QIAR01000445.1 GCA_003225595.1 Acidobacteriota bacterium
TCGAGCATTTTCATCAGGTCGTGTTCACGCTCAACGAATCGGTCCACCACCTGATTCATCGTAGTGGGCGTGGAGTGAGGTTGGGAATTGGGCTGTGTCGGCCGTGAGGTTTGCGATGGCGACGGTTGCTGTGAGGCTTGCGGCGCTGCGGACTGCTGCGCAAACGAACTCAGCGAAAGAAGCAGAATAGCAGTGACCACCCAATTCCATGTGCGCATGACTCTCATCTCCGTGTCTCTCTTAGTAAGCCAACTGGAAAACTACATGCACGATCGCGGTCGAATCCACCGGCTGACCGTTACGTAAAGCCGGCTTGAAGCGCATTTTATTGGCAGCCGCTATTGCCGCTTCGTCCAACCCGTGCCCAAGGCCGTGGACCACACGGTTCACCTGCAGTTGTCCGTTGGCTGCAAACGTGACTTCCAGCAGAACTTCCCCCTCCAGCCTCAACTGGCGAGCTTCATTGGTGTAAACCGGATTCGGTTTGAAAGTGATCTCAACCGGGTTCGTCGGCAGACTTGTCTCTATCTGCCGCTGCGTCTTGACTGCGCCCGGCGCTACTTCCTGCTGGCCAAAACCAGCGGACCGTACCCCTGAGCCGCGGCCATTGCTGCGGCCATCTCCATTACCCGCGGATGCGATTCCGTTTCCGAAATTGGCGCTGGCCACTGTGCCTCGAATCCCCTTTGCCCCACCTGATCCGTCGCCATAGCCAGCCCCCTGCGGCATTTCGAAAGCACCGGCATTGGCGACTACAAGTTTCGCGTTGCTTTTTCCCTTCCCCTGAAGTCCATTGGGATCACCAAATCCGCCGGTCTGTACCTTCTGCACCGGAGCATTCACCGTGGGCACGACCGAACTTCCGACAAACTCGCCCGTATGCACAAGCATTGGCCGTGCTCCGCCCGTCGTTAGTTTCAGCACGGCGGGGGCGAAAGTATTGACAGTGACCTTCGGAGGCTCAACCTCTGGCTGTTGCCGACGCGGCGCTCGAATTTCCCGGGGCACCGTCAACCGCGGCGCAGTGATCGGAGCTGGGGGCAGCAACTTGGCATGAAGGGCGGGGGGCTTCGCCTTGTAACGCCTGGGCTGCGGCGAAGGAATGGCAATGAGTTCCGTTATGTGATAGTGCCGCTCCAATTCGAGCCCCTGGGGCAGCAGGAGACCCAAATTGACAACGATCAGAATCAAAAATATTTCAAGGCTGTAGCTGGTGACCAGCGTCCGCCAGTTCATCTTGTGGTCCGGCAGGAGCCCTAGCCGAAATTCGTGATGAGACGTACCCATGCAAAACACTCCAACGGGGGCCCGGGCAGGAGAGAAGCGCGCGGGGTGGAAGTTTTAAGTTAGGGGAGAATGGCGAGAGGGTAAATGTGTCTCTTGCCGCTGAACATTGGTAACGAGGTGCGGGCAGGTTCGGGAATAGTCCTGAAACGGGAGGATAGGTGCGCTATTTGAGGGCGAATTCCTTGTGTTTCCGGGAAAAGTAGTAGAAAAGCGGCACCCCCGCCAGAATCACTAGAGATCCCAAGGCCGAGTTCCGCACGTTATCGGTAAAGGTGTAGTACAGAAGTACGGCAGAAGCCAGAACAAACAGGCCCGGAACCAGGGGATACCCCCAAACTTTATAGGGCCGGGCGGCATTCGGTTCGCGGTGACGAAATACAAATATTGTGCTGCCTGAGATCATGTAGAACAGCCACTCGGAAAAAATGGTGAGCGAGAACAATTGGCGGAAATTTCCTCCCAACAGCAGCAGGATGATTGCAAGTACTGCCTGGACGATGATGGCAACCGAAGGCGTCCGAAAGCGGGGATGGACTTGCGCCAGTGAGGAGAAGAAATATCCGTCCCGTGCCACTGCGTAGGGCACTCGGGCTCCACTCATGATCGTGCCGTTCATCGCCACAATTATCGAGAGAGCCATGCCAGCCGAGACAATACCCGCGCCGAACTGTCCCAGCACCAGAGCAAGCGCATCTGAGGCTGGTCGCTGCGAAATGGCAATCGCATTGGCCGGAAGCACGTACTGCACCGCGGCATTCACCAGGATGTACAGCGCACCCACTGTCGCCACTCCGAAAATCAAAGCAATTGGGATATTGCGCTCCGGGCGCCGGATCTCGCCGGCCACCATGTTCAGATCATTCCAGCCGTCATACGCCCACAGCGCCGCTACCAGTGCGGCAAAAAATCCGGCAATGCCGCCCTTCGATCCAGAGTACGAACCTCCGAAATTCCCCCAGCCTCCGCCGCTGTAGCTGAAGCCGACTACTACGATGACAAGAATCATCGCCACTTTCAGGATCGTGAACACTAACTGGAACTCGCCGGCCTTCTTGATGCCGACGTAATTGAGTAAAGAAATGAGGATCGTCGCGGCGATGGCTACCAATTGGCCCCAGGTGACATGGAAGGGCCTCGCGAGAATGTCATTGGCGAAGAACGAGAACATCGAAAACGTGCCCAGGATCCGCACCAGCCCAGTCGTAAGTGTGGCGATTGAACCGGGCTTCGCGATGACGAACCAGGTCCACGCGTAAAGAAAGCCGCCCAGCGGGCCGTAAGCGTCATGCACATACACGTACTCGCCGCCTGCTTGCGGCTTCATCGCGCCCAGCTCAGCGTAGGTCAACGCGCCAAAAAAAGAGAGCAGGCCGCCCACCAGCCAGGCCAGGTATACCAGCTTGGCTGTGCCGACCGCCTGCATCATCTCGGCTGGCACGAGAAAGATGCCGCTGCCGATGATG
The DNA here is from genome assembly GCA_003225595.1 of Acidobacteriota bacterium. Classification (GTDB taxonomy): domain Bacteria; phylum Acidobacteriota; class Terriglobia; order Terriglobales; family Acidobacteriaceae; genus Gp1-AA124. Next base: position 2,751 of record QIAR01000445.1, read on the forward strand.
GTCCCGACAACCACCGCCCAGGAGTGGCTGACGCCAAGATCGCGAGCCAGTTCCGGGGGCGTGGAGAGTTGAGTTTGCCCTGGCATTTTTGGGAGTGGAAAGTATATGCGAAAAGCGCTTAACCGCAGAGAACGCCGAGAACGCAGAGAACCCCGAGAGCTGCCGCAGAGATCGAAAACAACGCGATGCTTCGAATCAGGCTGTAGCTTGTGCCAGTCAGGTCACGCATTTGTACAAAGTTCTACGCGTCCTCTCCGTTCTCCGAGGGTTGCGGCTAGGGCTTCGAAGCATTTCTTTCGAATAACAGGCCGCCCATATATCCCACACCGAACGTCACCAATGTCCCAATGGCCACATACCACGTCCACGGCACCCGGGTCCCAAGCCAGATGTAAAGTTCGGTGACGAAGCCACACAGCATACCCAACATGGCTCCGTTCTGATTTGCCCGCTTCGTAAGCACTCCCAACAGAAATACTCCTAGCAGCGCGCCGTATGCCACCGAGGCAATCTGCAGCCCGACTTCCACCACCCGACCAACCTTGTGCAGCGAGAGCACTGCCAGGCCAAACAGCACCAGCGCCCAGAAAAATGTCGACAGTCGCGAAAGTTGCAATCGTCGGCGCTCGTTAATCTGCGGATTACCGCGCAGATAGAAATCAATCATCGAGCTCGATGACAAAGAATTGAGCGCGGCACTCAGGTTCGACATCGCCGCCGCTAGAATAGCCGCAATCAGCAATCCTGAAATGCCATGCGGCATCTTGCTGACGACGAACGTTGGATAGATGCGATCTGCCTTGCCGAAGTGCGAGGAAGGGATCTGGTAGAAAGCCCACAGCATGATTCCAACCATTAAGAACAGCGCGAACTGAAAGAGAATTGCCACCCCACTCGAGAGCAGTGCCGTAACTGATTGCCGCCGACCACGCGCTGCCAGCAGACGCTGCACAATGAGTTGATCGGTTCCATGGCTCGCCGTGGTAAGAAATGTTCCGCCGAGCACGCCCGCCCAAAACGTGTAAGGCCGCCAGAAATCAGGCGCGAAATCGAATACTCTCAGCTTCCCGGCAGTCTCGGCCAGAGAGTGAATGGCAGGCCACCCACCAGGCACGAGGTGCAGGATGGTGAATAACCCCACCAGCGTTCCACCAATGTAGATCACGGTTTGAACTACGTCCGTCCAGACCACAGCAGCT
>QIAR01000446.1:0-4769 GCA_003225595.1 Acidobacteriota bacterium
TCTCGTTAAGACATTTCAGAGGTTTTGCGCAATGTGGTCTGCCAAGACTGGCGTGCTGAGTTATCGCAATTGCTCTCTGCTGACATTTGCCTTCCTGTTTGGCATCGCTCTCAATTGCAATGCCGACGGGCAACAAGATCCATCCTCCTCGTTGAGTGGTACTTCATCGAAAGCCAAGTCGGCTGGGGAGGCGCGGGCGACCGCTATCGCAACATCCGACAGGACAGCCGGCGCTTACTCGTCAAAGCTCAAATTGGGTGCCGGTGACCTAGTGGAACTCAGCGTATACGGTGTACCGGAGCTTTCCACCAAAGCCCGGGTGAGCAATACAGGTGATTTGTATCTGCCCCTTATCGATTACGTACATGTCGGAGATTCGACCTTGGAAGAAGCACAGGCGCTCATCGAGAAGCGCCTTTCTGATGGCGGATTTGTGAAGTATCCTCACGTGGCTATGTTGGTCGACGAGTATGCATCACAGGGTGTAACCGTGTTAGGTGAAGTAGCGCGCCCGGGAGTATATCCGGTTATTGGAGATCGGCGCCTTTTCGACGTGGTGTCGGCAGCCGGAGGGTTCACCGAGAAGGCAGGAAAGACTGTCACCATCACCCACCGCAACAACGCAGAGCGTTCAGTGGTGGCTCGTCTTTCGCAGCATCTTGAACGGGGCACGGGTGACAATGTGGAAGTTGCGCCCGGAGATACGATCGTCATTGCGCGCGCGGGTGTCGTCTACGTGGTGGGCGACGTGGGCAGGCCCAGCGGGTTCCTGATGGACAGCGACAGCATCACCGTGCTTCAGGCGATTGCTATGGCGGGCGGCACCAATAAAACAGCTAAATTGAGTGGGACTCGGATTATCCGCAAGACATCACATGGCGCAGAGGAGATGACAATTCCGCTGAAAAAGATTCTGCGGGCGAAGGCGCCCGACCTGCCGATGAGAGCGGATGACATTCTCTTCGTACCATCCAGTGCCGGTAAGACAATCATGTATCGCGGCACTGAATCCGTTTTACAAGTAGCGACTGCCTTGACGGTCGTGGCAGCCCATCCCTGAGTCGTCGACTTAAGCTGCGGTAGCCTGTCGCTTCACAGTTCCGCTCAGAAGCTCCTCTAAGACACGTACGTACGTAGCCGCTTTTTCCTGGCGCGAGAAATGCTTCAGGACATACTGCCGGCCGTTTCGGCCAAGCAGGTCACAGAGACTGGAATTCGCGGCGAGCCGGCTGATTGCCTTTGCGAGGTCCGCGGAATTTTCCGGCTCTATGACAATTCCCGAGTCAGCTTCGTTGACGATCTCTCTGGCCTGACCGTCTACACCGAGAATTACAGGACGCGCGCAGGACATGAACTCCAGCATTTTGGTGGGAATCACGGTTTTGAAAATTTCGGTATTCTTCAGAAGCACTAGGCAGGCATCAGAAGCGCAGATGTAAGCAGGTATCTTCTCTCGCGGTTGTTGATCAACGAATATCATGTTCTTGAGTCCGCGAGAGCGCGCTGACCCGATGATGCGTTCCTTCTCAGCGCCTTCGCCCACCAGCAGCAAAACCACGGAGGGTGCCGCAGTCTGTAGTTTGGCCGCCGCTTCAACGAGTGTGTCCAGAGCGTGCGCCATACCCATCGTTCCGATATAGCAGACCAGAAATTTCCCTTCGGCACTTAATTTTCTTCTGAGATCCCCATGGCTCGAGTTGGGACTAAAGATGTCCGTCTCTACACCGTTCTCCACCACTGAGATCTTCTCTGGCGGGACTTGCCAGTGCTCGGTGAGATATTCCTCGAATGCGCGCGTAACCACCACGACATGATCGGAGTTCTCATAGAGAAACCCTGCGATCCGGGCCAATGACCGGTGGAGCAACGAATTACTATCGCCCATCCCGACAGCTGCGAGAGATTCCGGCCAGAGGTCTCGAACCTCGAAGACGAACGGCACGCGCTTCCAACGTGCCAACCACCATCCAGAGAGACCGACAAGCAACTGCGGCGACGTTGCGATGACGATATCCGGATCCGAGACGAAAAGGCCCGTCACAGCAGAAGAAATGCAGAACGAGCCATAGTTCAGCATCCGCTCGTGGGTTCTACGGTTGGGCAGAGGCAACAGCCAGGTTCGAACTAGTTTTACTCCGGAAATGTCCTCGCGTGTGGACAACCGACGAAACCGGCGGCGGTACTCGGGCGGGACCACGCCAGTGGGATGGTTAGGAAAGCCGGTGAGGACCGTGACCTCGTGCCCGGTTTGTGCCCAATGAAGTGCAAGCTCACCGGCTCGAGCTGCAGGTGCGCCCATTTCTGGCGGAAAATATTGCGAGACATAGAGAATCTTCACGAGATCCTAGTAGTAACAAAGCTTGAATGCACCCTTGTAGCACAGGGCGCGAGTACGTTTGGCGCCGCTTCGGGTGTAGTTTTCCCAAAGGTTTGCATATCGGGCAAACTCCTCCTGCCCGGTGAGGCGATGCATGATCCGCAATTGCACTATATGAAGCCGGTGATAGAAGGGGCTCGCCAGCATCTTCAGGCGCGTGTCTGACTGCTCGTACAATGACCAGAAGCCAAAATCATAGCGGTTGAGGTTGCGCAGCAGTGTTTGCGTAGCTTTGACGAAGAGCGTGCGCGCAGGTTCCTCTCCGGTGGCGAGCAGATAATCGTAGACACCCCATGCAGCCCAAATGAAACCGTTCAGGATATGTGTTGGTGGCGAGACGATGTACTCCTCGAACCAGATGTCTCCACGCCCGTCAGTAAAGGTGACACCGCTCTGCACTGTCGACTTCAAGAACGCGACAAAAGCACGCTGGGCTGCATCAAGGTACATGGAGTTACGCGTGTCACGGTGTGCGCGCAGGAGGAGTGAGATTCCCTGCCCCTGGCCGAGTCCCGAACACCACGGCGCTTTCAGGGTGCTCCGATACTCCCAATCGAAATGATGATTCCAGACCCACAGGCCAAAATGATTCTGCTCCAGATGCTCGCAAAGCCAATTACTGGCAGCGAGGAACTTGTGCCGGCAAGTTAAATCTCCACCGGAACAGTACATGTTGTAGTTGCCGAGTCCCCATTGTGCGATGGAGATTGGGTTGTACTGGAGGCCGATCTTGCCGCGGTAATCCAGCATGGGGATTCCGGCGGAGTCGTAATGTCCTGGGTACGCAGCTTTTGCGGAAAACAGCATGTAGTACTCACCCAACGTGTCCACTCGTGCACGCGGATTTACTTGCGGCGATTCGTGCCAAAAGGTGAGCTGACTGTGACCCGGCACGAGATAGGCTTGAAAAATTCGCCGGTAATAATCAAGACGGCTGGTCAGCGACATGCTTCTAGGAGATTTTTGTAGATTTTTGGACTCTAGCACGAGTGAATAACCGGGGAAAGCGACTAATCGGGTTCCCGTGGATCACTATCGGTAGTCACACGCCACAATGTGGTCTCAAGGCCACCATCCTTCACAGCTATTGTGTTAACGGCGAGCAGATCTGTGGTGTTTCTGCCGTCGGGCAGGAATGCATTCCCATACTGGAAAAATCTCATTGGCCAGCGATCTTTCTTCCATTCAAGAGCGCGACGCCAATCGAGACCGTCAAAGCTGCCGTAGAGGCACACATGGTGCTCAGGGTTGATGCCACTGGGCTCGACCATGGTAGAGAAAAACATCGCTTCTCCAACCCGGCACCCGTATATCGAAGAGCTGTTCAGGTTTGCTAATTGGATAAGGCTTCCGCGGGCGTGTCCATGAACATCCAATCCACGACGATCCAGCCGATAGATGTGGTTGGATTCGAAAGGTGTGTCGGAGGAAAAATAAAGCGCATCGCGGGCAGGAATGAGGGCGACAGCGCGAGCCTGTTGATTACCGAAGATCACGTCATCGACCCTGCGAAAATCACAAGAGGCCCGCAGGATACGGCACTCAGAACCATTGTCCCCAGTCAGAATCCAGAGGCACTCCTCCCACTCGTCATACACGATGTTATGCACGTGTCGGATGGCACATTTTGGGAACGTGTAGGCGACGTACCACGTGGCTCCATGATCGTTGGAGGCATAGATGTGGACTTCGTCGCGATCGGGGTTGTCAAAGTATTCTCCCCAGAAGACCTGGCCATCAGGAGTGGCAGTGATGTGCAGGGGGCGTGTGCCGCGAAGAATTTTATGCGAAACCCGAAATTCAGTGTCGCCGGGAACCAACCTGACAATTGCGCCCGGAACTGCAGCCAGGAGATGGCCGGAAGCGAGCGCGGCGAGAGCGTGGAACCCATCGCGGCAGATGCGATAGGTAAGGCGCGCAGAGGAACTGCGCGCGGAGGAGCTGAGGGTCCGCCACCACGCTGGATGGAAGCGGGCGACCACTTCCCAACTTGCGCCGGCAGCATTGGGCTGGGCACGGAGTAGAGTGTAGCCGCGCGAGGCATAGAGTACCTCATCGGCCCAAGCAAGCACCCGCATGCCAACAAAGGAAGCAACTCGGGTCAACTCCCATGCGACCGATTGGGCTGGTGCGGCGGGAATGGCTCGCTGGAGCTCCATACGCTGCTTCAGTTCTCTGATTTCATAGCGAGAAAAGGACCGATCGCCAACGCGTCCACACGGGTTCGCTTGAAACAATCGATTGCTTGGTCCGGAGCACACACGATTGGTTCGTTCTCGTTGAAGCTGGTGTTCAGGATCACCGGAATCCCTGTCTTGCGCTGAAAGGCTTTGATTAGATCGTAGTAGAGCGGATTCTCTTCCCGCGTAACACTTTGAAGGCGGCCAGTGTC
>QIAR01000446.1:4833-5342 GCA_003225595.1 Acidobacteriota bacterium
TACTGATGCTGGTATTCCGCCATAATTGATGGCGCAAAAGGGCGAAACCACTCGCGGTGTTTAATGCGAGCGTTGAGAGCGTCCTTCATGTTGGGCAGACCTGGATGAGCAACGATCGAACGGTTACCCAGGGCGCGCGGTCCCCACTCCATTCGTCCCTGGAACCAGCCAACCACGTTGCCGGCGGCGATCTGTTCGGCAACAGCTTCAACTAGTGGGTCACGCTCGAATCGTCGATACTGCAGATTGGCTTTCTTCAGGTCAGTTTCGATCCGTGATTCGGAAAACTCCGGGCCCAAGTACGGATTCTTCATCACGTAACGACGTGGCTGCTTGAGGACAGCATGATAGGTATGCAGCGCTGCGCCGATGGCCAGACCTTCGTCGCCCGCAGCAGGCTGTATCCAGGTGTGGCGGAACGAAGTCCGAGAGAAAAGTTTTCCATTGGCGACACTGTTCAGGGCGCAACCGCCCGCCATCGCCAGATTTTCGAGCGGCACCTTCTTGTA
>QIAR01000446.1:5406-5882 GCA_003225595.1 Acidobacteriota bacterium
AAAGTGGTGCTGCATGCCGAAGGCGAGATCCATCTCACGCTGAGTGATCTTGGTGTGCGGCTCGCGCGGTTCGCCGAAGAGTTTCGCCATGCGCTCAGAGAAGTGACGGGCGAGGATCACTGTCCCGTCAGGCTGAATTTGCACTCCTTGGTTGCTGCCAAGCGGCTTGAAATAATTAAGATCGAGTTGGAAGCTGCCGTTTTTGAGCCCAATAATTTCGCCAATCTGGCCGCAATACGTGTGTTTGCCATACGGCGCGAGGCCCATGACCTTGCCCTCATCACCGTATTTCGTATAGCCGATGAATTCGCAGATCATGGTGTAGAAGCTGCCCAGCGAGTGCGGCAGAAAAATGCGATCCAGAATTTCAATGTTGGTGCCCTCACAGCGGGCCATCATGGTGGAAACAAAATCGCCGGAGCCGTCGTAGCTGAATCCGGCAGCTTCCTCCCATGGCGAACAGTAGTAAGCGCTGG
>QIAR01000446.1:6004-6458 GCA_003225595.1 Acidobacteriota bacterium
GCTGACGCAGCCGGATAAAATTCAGAATCTTGGTCGGATTCGAGAGGGCGTATTGGACTTTCTTGGCCAAATTGGCATCGCTGTCCTGTCCGATCGCGACATGATCGATATCGGTGACCTTCGCGCCCACCGAATCGAGGCAGGCTTTAACCGCGAGCGACGGAAAGCCGCCGTAATGTTTGTGCCGGTTGAGACGCTCTTCCGCGATCGCGAACACCACTTCCCCGTCCTGCACAATGGCTGCTGACGCGTCTGCGTGAAACATGTTCAGGCCCAGGATGAGCATTGATGCCTTTTTCCCCCGTTACTGTTTCAACTAGTGGAGTATTGCGAGTTCAAAGCCGAGCGTATGAATGCTGGCACATCGACGGCGACCGGTTGTCCGCTAAAGCAAGAATCCCGGATGCGCAAAGTGGCCAGGGTGGCGCCCACGATCTCATTAAACGGAATGGGC
>QIAR01000447.1 GCA_003225595.1 Acidobacteriota bacterium
CTTTACGCCCCAAAGCACAAAATCCGGAAGTCATTTTACCACTCCTGTAACAGAGATTTGCTAGGTTCGAGGGCAGTGGGTAGCGTCCGAATTTAACCACGAAGGACACGACGGAATAAGAAGGAAACCGTAAAAGGTGCCCCTTCGTGTAACTTCGTGTCCTTTGTGGTTTATGAAATTAGGACACCACCAGACAGTGTGCAACCAGGCACGCCGCTTAACCGGACCGCAACCCATTACAGCCGTGCCCGTATGGCGCGGGAGGCGCAACCAGAACTGACGCCCAAAAATCTAACCCCGGATTTCGGAACTTCGTCTTTTCCGATGCGCGGACACTTGTGAGATCCGTGGTTTATTCTTCTTTCGACATGAATCGTCCAATTGGCGTCACCGTCATCGCCGCAGTTTTCGTCTTTGTTGCTGCCTACCTGTTTGTCATCGGGTTACTGATGCTTTCGCGCCCCGGACTGATCTCCATGGCTGCGGGCGCGCCTGTGCTTGGCGGGCTAGAAGTCGCCGGTCCCTACGCTTTTATCTTGGCGGGCGTTTTTGGAGCAGGAGTCGGTTTCGGCCTGTTGCGTCTGAACAACTGGGCGAGGCGGCTGGCGATCATCATTACCCTGATTGGCGTAGTGCTGCTGATTCCAGGAGTATCGAGCAGCGTCGTGGATTTTCAAGTCGGCAAGCTGGCAGGGGAAGGCTTGCAGATTATTCTACGCGCTACGGTGGTCTGGTACTTGTATCAGGAGCCGATCGCTGAAGTTTTTCATAACAAACCTGGCACTGGTTAACACGAGTCACAAAAATGCTTCATGCTTGTCTCCTGCGGAAGTGCACATCTCAAGAAAGTCTTAGATTCACCTGCTTACCAACCTGCTCCTGACCGCCCAAAGCACAAAACTGAAAGCGATTTTTAACACTCCTGTAACACGGCTCTGCTAGGTTCGATGTGATGGGCAACCAGGCACTTCCGAGACCTCGTTTAACCGGACCGCGACCCATTACCGGGAGAGAGGTTAAGGCAGGACCCAAATCGCGGTCGAGTCTTTTGATTCACACCTCAAGTGGTGAACTGGCGGATCGCACATTCCGATTCGCCATGCTGCTGTGCGCCGCTACTGTGCTCGGTTTACTCGTTCTCATCGTCTACGAACTGGTTGTGCATTCTCAACTCTCCTGGCGCACCTTCGGCTGGAGCTTCTTTGTCGGCCACAATTGGGATCCGGTCCAGGAACAGTTTGGGGCTATGCCTTTCATATACGGCACGCTGGTCTCGTCGTTGCTGGCCTTGATCCTGTCCGTCCCGCTCGCCATCGGCGTAGCCGTGTTCACCACCGAAATGTGCCCCAAGTGGCTGCGCGGACCACTGTCCTTCACCACGGAATTGCTGGCCGCCATCCCCAGCGTGATTTACGGACTCTGGGCCATCTTCGTGCTGGTTCCGCTCCTGCGTCTTTACGTGCAGCCCTTCCTGGCTCGCACACTGGGCTGGACCGGGCTTTTCGAGGGACCTCCCTACGGCATCGGAATGTTGGCGGCGGGCATCGTCCTGGCCATCATGATTGTCCCTATCATTTCTTCAATCACCCGTGAAGTCCTGACGGCCGTTCCGCAGCACCAGCGGGAAGGCGTATTTGCTCTGGGCGCGACGCGCTGGGAGATGATCCGCATCGGCGTCCTGCGGAACGCACGCGCCGGAATCGTGGGCGGAGTTATCCTCGGCCTCGGCCGCGCTCTCGGCGAGACCATGGCCGTGACCATGGTCATCGGCAATCGCCCGGAGATTGCGCGCTCCCTGTTCGCCCCGGGATACACCATGGCCAGCGTTATTGCCAACGAATTCAGCGAGGCCACAGGCGACGTCTACCTCTCTGCTTTGGTTGAAATTGGGTTGGCTCTCTTTCTGGTCACGATTATCGTGAATGCACTGGCACGCCTTATGGTGTGGAGTGTTACGCGAGGCCAGCCAGCGAGGGCTCATGTCTGAGCGCTGCACAACTTCCGCGGCTCATGCGAGTGTTCTCAGGATCAGCCTTAGGCGACGCGCCACCGATCATCTGGCGACCTTCGTGGCTGTGCTTACGGTCGTGCTTGTCCTGCTGCCCCTGGTAGCGATATTTACGTACCTGGTTTATCGCGGCGTCGGCTCCATCAATTGGGCCTTCCTAACGCAAACTCCCAAACCGGTTGGTGAACCCGGAGGCGGGATGGCCAATGCCATCGGCGGGTCGGTTGTGATCCTGGCGATTGCCAGCCTCTTGGGAGTGCCTGTGGGGATCGGCGCCGGGATATATCTATCGGAGTATGGCCGCAATCGTTTCGGCGATTTAATTCGCTTTACCTCAGATGTGCTTAACGGCGTGCCATCGATCGTGATCGGCATCGTCGCCTATAGCCTCGTCGTTCTGCGCCAGAGACACTTCTCCGCCCTGGCTGGAGGCGTGGCCCTAGCCATCATGATGGTGCCCACGATTACCCGCACTACGGAAGAAATGCTTCTGCTGGTGCCGCAAGCTATTCGCGAGGCAGCATATGGCCTGGGCTTGCCGCGCTGGCGCACAACGCTCTCTATTACGTTGCGAACCGCTACCTCGGGTGTGATCACCGGTGTCATGCTGGCTTTTGCTCGCGTTGCCGGAGAGACAGCACCGTTGCTGTTTACCGCTTTCGGAAATCAGTACTGGAACATGAACGTTAACCAGCCGACGGCTGCCTTGCCGCTACAGATCTTCACCTACGCCATTTCTCCTTTCGATGAGTGGCACCGCCAGGCTTGGGCGGGCGCATTAGTGTTGATTATCCTGATCGTGGGCGCTGTCACTGCGGTGCGCATCGCCGTGCGTCAGGGAAGCTTCGCGGGGGCGAACTAATGGGTGTTGGTATCCAGGTCGAAAACCTGAATGCCTGGTACGGCAAGACCCAGGCGCTGCAAGATATCAGCCTCAACGTCCTTGCCAACCATGCCACAGCGCTGATCGGACCTTCGGGTTGCGGAAAATCGACCTTCATCCGTTGCTTGAACCGCATGCACGAAACCATCCCTGAGGCCCGCGTGAACGGCCGCGTCCGCATCGGCGACCTGGATGCCTACAACAGTACGTCGGCAAGCCAGCTACGACGTCGGGTTGGCATGGTCTTTCAGAAGCCGAACCCTTTTCCCAGCATGTCGATCTACGACAACGTGGCGTCTGGGCTGAAACTCAATGGCTTTCGTGACCGCAAGAAACTGGATGAAGTGGTCGAGCGCTCTTTGAATGCCTCTGCTTTGTGGGACGAGGTCAAGGATTTCGTGCACAAGCAATCAGGTGCCAGCCTCTCCGGCGGACAGCAGCAGCGTCTATGCATAGCTCGCGCTCTGGCGGTCGAACCCGAAGTTCTGCTCATGGACGAGCCTTGCTCTGCGCTGGATCCCATCTCCACTGGCAAAATTGAAGAACTCATCTTCCAGCTTAAGGAGCAATACACCATCGTTATCGTGACGCATAATATGCAACAGGCCGCCCGCGTCGCCGAGTTTACGGGGTTCTTCCTCCTGGGCAAGCTGATTGAGTTCGACAAGACCGAGAAGATCTTTACCAACCCATCCGACAAACGGACGGAAGATTACATTACAGGCAGGTTCGGATAATGCGTACGCGCTTTCAGCAGGGACTCGACGAACTCCGGCAGAAGCTGCTCCGTATGGGCGGCCTCGCCGAACAGGCCGTAGATCGGGCTTGCCAGGCCTATATCGATCGCGACCTGGCGCGCTGCCAGATGATCCTTGAGGGCGAAACCATGATCAACATTACCGAGCGGGAAATCGATGAGCACGCCTTCGATCTGCTCGCCATGCAGCAGCCCATGGCCAAAGACCTCCGTTTCATTCTGGCGGTGACCAAGATCAATTCCGATCTCGAGCGCGTGGGCGACCAGGCAGTCAATATCGCGGAGCGTGTTATGGATATGGTCGAGCTGCCTGCAGCCGACTTGCCCGTCGACATTCCGCGCATGGCCGCTGCGGTCAGTGCCATGGTCCGCCGCGCTCTCGAATCCTTCATCGAAGCCAAAGCTGAACTGGCACAGGCTGTGCTCGAGATGGACAACGTCGTCGACCGCATGCGCGACGAAGCCTTTATTATGCTGGTCAAAACCATGAATGATCGCCCAGAGGCCACGCGCCAGGCGCTCGATGCGTTACTCATTGCCCGCAACCTGGAGCGCGTAGCTGATCACGCCACCAACATCGCCGAGGACGTCATCTTCTGGGTGCGCGGCGCGGATGTGCGCCACAATGTACATGAACTAAATTCTCGTCGTCCGCGCCATTTCCCGAAATAACTTAAAGTGCTTCTTTACTTTAGAATGGTTCCTCAGGCCAGCTCCCGTTTGAGGCATTCGCGTCCGTGTAGCGTTCTGGCGCTGCCAATGTCTGACATCAGATGAGAGACGACGCACAAGCGCTGTTGCCTGTGCGGCAAGCAAAGCTCGGCTCTTAAATTTTCGGCAGTTCTTTCCTGCAGCCGCCAGCCGATGTTACAAATTAGTATTTCAATTTGAGGACATTGTGAAGCGTGCTCTCTGCCTCGCTGTTCTACTCTGCGCCCTCGCGGGCACTCTATTTTGGGCACGAGAGCGCTTCCAGCCTACCCAAATACCGCTCCCGACAAGCAAGCAACTGACGGTCCCCGTTCCGGGCAGGGTCGGCAGGCTGAATAGCTTTCCCGCCACCATTGCCCTCAGCCCTGACGGGCACTACGCTGCGATACTAAACGACGGCTACGGCACCCAGGAATCCGGTGGGCGCCAGTCCATCTCTGTTCTGGATCTCAAAACAAATCAGATCGCTGATTTCCCTGACGATCGCTTTTCCGAAGATGCCCACCAGAGCTATTTCCTTGGATTGGCCTTCAGCGCGAACGGTGATCAGCTTTACGCTTCGGTTGGATCCATAACCGACCCAACCGGCGAAAAGCCCGGCGATTTGGGCAACGGCATTGCGGTTTACAGTTTCCGAGACGGCAAGGTTGCGCCCGAGCGCTTTATGAAAATCCCGCCTCAGAAGCTTGCGGCCGGGAAAAAAATCGCATTCGGTCTGCGTAACGCTCGCGCTGGGACTGCCATTCCGTACCCTGCCGGGCTTGCTCTAATCCAAAGCGGCGGTGGCGAAAAGCTTCTGGTGGCGAACAATCTTTCCGACAACGTCGTACTTCTGGATCCCACGAGTGGTCGCACACTTCAAGAATTCGATCTCAGCACCAGCAATCTGGTGCCGTCCTCGTTCCCCTACACCCTGGTCGCTTCCCGCGACGGTCGCCGCGCCTGGTGCAGTCTCTGGAACTCCTCGCGTGTGGCTGAACTCGACATCACCAACGGAAAAGTCGTCCGCTGGATCCCGTTCCTTGGGTCTAAAGATCCTATTGCTC
>QIAR01000448.1 GCA_003225595.1 Acidobacteriota bacterium
GGGTCCTTGGCGAGCACCTTGGCGGCAGCCGCGCGCACCGGCGAGGAATCATTTTTATGGATCGCCTTAAATGCCCGCCATCCCATGCCGGCAAACGGAATAAAGCCGATCCCTCCTGAATTCCCAGTTCAGCCATTTTCTTCTGATCCTTGAGAACCGTCGTCTGCGAGGCGATCACTCCCTTCCCGCCTTTCCGCTCGCCAGTCAGTACTTCGTAGTAGACCTCGTAGCCGGAATCATCCTTGAGTGCAATCAGTGCGTGTGCGGCAGCGATAGCCACCGAAGGGTCTTGGTCATCGGCCGCCTCTCTGAGCTTGGCAATGCTCGCCTTGGAATGCATTGTACCCAGAGCTGCGGCAGCGGAAGACCGCACTTCCGGCTTCTCGTCAGTAAGGGCCTTTTCTGCCATCTCTCGTGCTCGGGTATTTTTCGGGAGCAAGCCTAATACGCCGACTGCGGTAGCACGGACGCTGGTTTTGTCGCCGGTACACGCCGTGTGCAGGAGTTGCCAGGCTTCCTCCGTCGGCGTTTGCGGCAGTTTGGGCGCGGGTTTGTGTGCAGGACCACTCCTTTGTTCTGGCGTTGCCGGTAGTTGCTGCTCAGACTTTTGATTTTCGGGAGGCGTCCGGCTCGAATTTGCCGGTTGCTGCCGAGCAGGCGCATTCGTCTGTCGCGCTACCAGTGGATTGGAGGACTCCTGGGAAAAAAGCAGGCACGATGCAATGAATACGAATATCGTGACTCTAGGTAGGACTGCGGTTGGCATTATGGCTAACGGCCTCGAAGATTTCGTGCAAGGTGCTCGTGCCGACCTATTGATTCGCTGCCGCAATGACTTGCTTTGTCAACATATCTGCGGCTTCGGAAAGCGTCAGACTGTCGGGCACCGTCCGGAAATCACTACGATGCTCCTTTTCTTGCACGGCAATTGTTTTGAAGAAGAGCGCCTTGCCTTTCATATCCACTTCCATGACGGTGAGCTCCCATCGGGTGGGCAAGAGCTCGGTCTGTTCGACATTGAAATGACCGCCCTTCTCCAGATGCCCCAGTAACCCACCTGCGAACTTCACATCCGCAATGAGCTGGCCTCGGAGACGCACGAGTCTTCGCTGTGTTTCATGTACCCACATCTCGCCTTCCATTTCATGGAAAACACGAGCCTCGCGTGAGGACGGCTGGAAATTCGGGTTGGGTTTATAACTCAGTTCGATTAGATTCCCTTCCCGCCCTGCGTAACTAAAGGTAAAAGCATTGGGAATCATCTGGAAAAATGCCTTGCATTGCTCCGCGTCTTTTCTCTTCGTTTGTTCGAGTCTCTGTTGCTCCTGTGGATTTCTCACTAGGCTTTCGATTCTCTTGTTCTCTTGTTGTTGCTCGTTGGCCGTCAGCGGCCGGCCGTCAAGTGCAACCAGTCGGTCGAGTGAACCCTGCCCGGTCTGCACAACTTCTTTGGCCTTCTTCTTACCTTGTTCGTCTCTGTCCACGTGGTACATCCAACGACTATGATTTGCATCTTGCGACTTGAGTTCGTTTGCAACCACCGCGCGTGCCAAGTCGTTGGCCGATGTCCCGCGGTCAACAGAATCGGACTGAGAAAACGCTGTAGCTGCGGGCAGAAGAGCGATCAGCACAGTAATGGCGCATCTTCCAACAAAAAGCATGAGTTTGCCTCTCCTGCATTTCCGGTGGGGTTCGCTTAGCATGACTCCCCCGGGCCTTGTTCAGCTGTCCTGAGAGCACGAGCCGTGCCATCAACTCGCAACCTGCATTTTGTGCTGGGTAAGCGGCTGACCGGTCGAGGTACTGGAAGTTTTTGGGAGAGTACCGAGAAATTCCGCGCTACAGCAAATGCTGTATTTCCTCGGGCGAGCTGAAGGGAACTCTCCTGATGAGAGAAGGGGAAGGACCGATACAGGGCTTCAAGTCTCTATCCGCTGCGAATGCGAGAAACGGGTCTCATATCGCTAGGGTCTCACTCGGCAACCCAATGAACGAGTAGCCTATTGGGTGCTGGCAGTGTCGCACGCGGGCGTCACCTTGCGTAGTTGTGCAGCGACCTACCCTGGCAGCGAGCAGTTCTGCGTGGGGCTGTTCAACAAGCTCATGTACTCTGGTACGCGACGTGCACATACCTGAACGGGCGACTTAACCGAAGTGGGAGGCGAGATTATGACGTACGTAATGACCAAACCTTGCCCAATCTGCGCACAGCAACTAACCAAGCACAAGCCTACCGATACAGTGCGGTGCGCGTGCGGTAAACATGTTTGGCAGGGATAACACGAGCCCCCGCCCGTTGGGACAAAAGAAGAAGGAAGAGGTCAACCTATGAGCAGGAAACTGACACTGATTCTTTCTATCGTGACTCTTTTGATCCTAGGAGTCACCGGTGTCGCGCGACAGGGTCAAGTCGAACCCATGGAGAAGAGGCCTCTCTTTAACGTCAAGGTGGTCTCGCGGACGACCAAAGCAGTAAATTACCGGCACCGTGGTGGTTCTACCAAGGTGGATCTCGAGGGGACAGAGCTCATGCCGGAAGCCAGGGGCGAAGCCAGAGTAGAAAGTAAGACCGGCCGCTTGGAAATCAATGCCAAGCTAGAGCGCATGCAACCGGCCAACAAGTTCGGGCTGGAGTACCTGACCTATGTATTGTGGGCGATTACACCAGAAGGCCGGGCGAATAACCTGGGTGAGATCGTTCTCAACGAGGGCCGGAGCGAGCTGCACGCCACAACCGATCTACAGGCGTTCGGCTTGATTGTCACTGCAGAACCCTATTTCGCGGTCACACAGCCCAGCGAGCTAGTGGTAGCCCAAAACATCATTCGCCCAGACACGAAAGGGAGAGTCGAGGCGATTGATGTGAAATATGAACTCTTGCCGCGGGGGCTGTATGCCTCGCAGGTGGAGCCGATACGTGACGCGGTGTACGGAATTGACACCAAAGCTCCGCTGGACCTTTTTGAAGCCCGTAACGCTGTCAGGATTGCGCGAGCAGCAGGAGCTGAGCAATACGCATCGTCCACCTTCGCCAAAGCCCAGCAGTTGCTGAACCAGGCCGAGGACTACTATCGCCGGAAGCAAGGACCAAAGCCTATTGGAACCGTGGCGCGGGAAGCGGCACAGACCGCCGAAGAAGCCCGAGTAATGACTTTGAAGCGACAGCAGGAGGAAAAAGCCGAGCAGGAGCGTGCCGCTGCCGCAGAGCGCGAAGCGAAAGCCAAGGCAGAAGCAGAAGCACGCACCACCCAAGCAAAGCAGGCGGAAGCGGAACGCGCCGAGGCAGCGCAGCGAGAGGCTCGGGCCCAAGCCGCAGCACAACAGGCCCAAGCCGCAGCACAGGCCGAAGCCCAGCAACGGCAGCAGGCGGAAGCGGAACGGGCAGCGGCCCAGCAGGCAAGAACGGAAGCAGAGCAAGCCAAACAGCAGGCACAGTCAGCGGCTCAGCAGGCGGAGCAGGCACGTCAGCAGGCGGAAAATGAAAAGGCCCAGCTGCGTGCTCGCTTACTGCAGCAATTGAACAATGTTTTACAGACCAAGGATACGGCACGCGGTCTTATAGCCACGATGCCCGACGTCTTGTTCGCTACTGGCAGTGCAACACTGAAGCCCGCAGCACGCGAGCGGTTGGCCAAAGTGGCCGGTATCCTGCTCTCCTACCCCGACATCCGGCTTGAGATCGACGGCCACACAGACAATGTCGGCAGCGAGACTTACAACGAGAAGCTTTCGGAGCGGCGTGCGGAATCCGTCCGCACGTTCCTGGCCCAGCAAGGTGTGGCCCAGTCGATGACTACACGCGGTTTTGGACCTACTGAGCCGATCGCCTCTAACGCCACTCCGGCGGGGAGGCAGCAGAATCGCCGAGTCGAGCTAATCGTATCAGGGGACGTGATTGGAGCGGCGATAAGCAATTCCACAGGGGCGACTCCCAAGTAAGACTTTCGAGGCTGCAGACAAAAGGATGATAGTTTGGCTGTGCAGAAAGTGGTAGACCTTGCTAGTCGGCAAACGAACCAAAAGCAAATCTACCATTTTGTATATAGTGCTCGGCATTTTCCTGGCTGTGCTGGTGTGCGTTTTTCTCGCGGCCAGGAGCCATACACATACTCTTCCGAGGCTGCCGCTCGAGGGAAGCCCGCGAACGAAAGCAAGAAGCTCATTGAAAAGCACATCAGCTTTGTTTTTGTGCGCGAGAAGCTGAAGGACAGCTATTTCAGCACCGAGAATGCGAGGTTCGGTGGGTCCACTTCAAAAACTTCATCGTCGTCCAAATGACGGACCTGTAAGATCATTCCATCGGCACCGATGCGCTATCCTGTTCTGTGTGAACCAGAGTCGCTATCCAGAACCGCAACAAAATCAGCAGAACGTCCGCCGAGAGCCCCTGTAGACCGCGGCATCATGCTCTCGAACGGATTCGCGCCGGCCGAGTTGAGGGCTGCGCCGTTCGCTACTGCGCTGGTCAGAAATTTACAGGCAAAGCCGCTGCTCTCTTCCATCATGACTGCCGTCATTGAGCGGAGCAGATGGAAGTACCGCATGGCACGTGCCTACCGCGTGTTGCTCACGGAAGCGGGTCACCTCTGTCAAGTTTTCTACCTGGTAGCCACCGCACTCGGTCTGGCACCCTTCTGTACCATGGCGCTCGCAGATTCAGTGATCGAACAGGACCTTAGGTTGGATGCTATCAACGAGTCGGTGCTCTATGTGGCGGGCGTAGGGTTACCTCAGTGAATAACCGACCTCAATAAAGGCGAAGAGCGCATCTTCAGCACATTGTCGGCGGCTTTACCCGCCGTCTGGGCGTGAACGCCACAAGCGTTATTCCCCAGCATGCCGCCCAAAGGTGTAATGATCATGGGTTGCAGGATCCGCACCCCAAGTCAACGTGTAGGGCTTAGCAGCATTGCGCAGAGTGTCGCAGATTGTCGGCTGCACGTAGGCGAGATTCAGGCGGATTATGTTAAAGTCGCCGATTTTTCGAAGAAGATTGCCAGCGCTAATGACCCAGCGCTGTCGCGGGAGCTTCGGCACCGAGCTTGGCAACGTTGGAAGAAACATATTGCGCGACCAGGTCAGAGCAACGTGAATCTCTCGGTCGCTAAGCGCTTCCCCATAAGCGAATCCGAGAATGCAGAGTTCCATGCCGACGTTTTCAATGTATTCAATAACCCGAACAAGAACAAACCCATCAGCGACATTCGCACGGGGCAGTGTTGTCAGGTGTTTTGACTGGGAAGGTGGCATTCCGAGCATCCCGCGCGTCGAACACGGAAACTCAGCAGTTCTCCGGTTTCTTCATCGTAGCATCCGAGTCTGCTTCGATAGTGACATCGACGTGCGCTCCGGGTTTCAGACGCGCTTTCTCACCCTTTTCATCAGTTACTGTGTTCTCGATGCGAATTTCTCGATATAGATGGTCAGCGCCTTCAATGCCGATTTGTGCCTTCTCAGGTTCGCTCGGAACAACCGGCTTGATGACCTGTTCGACGGTACCAGGCAGCTTTCTTCGTTTCTTACTCATGGCCGCTCCAGCGCATGGCCGCTGCAGAAGAGGGAATACGTGTGACGGCATTCTAGAAGAGCTGTCGCGAGTGGCCGTGGATTCGCAGACGGACCATTCGCAATTGCATGCGGCGTAAAAGCCGATGAAAGCATTGAACGTTCAAAGCTCCTTTGGATTGGGAACGGGCGGATTGACGCAATTGGGAAGAAGCTCACGGACATGATCGAAACCCGAGGCCGAACAAGATTGCTGAGGGGCTCGCAGGAAATCGCAAGGTTCACTCCGTCCAGTTGGACATTCTCCAGCGCGGCGGAATCCCGTACCACGAGAGGAGTTCATTCAGCCTGCACTTGTAAACACGCGCCAGCGTGTACAGCCGATGAACGCTGGGAATTATCTTTTTCGTTTCGATGTCGTGCAATCGACTGGGCGGGATGACGAAGGCTGGGTTGCGAAGCTCCCGTGCCAAACTCAGACTGGCAGTGTGCACATCCCGGAGAGTGAGGTCGAAGCTCAGTCGACGAGCGCGGAGATGCTGCCCCGGTTTTGGC
>QIAR01000449.1 GCA_003225595.1 Acidobacteriota bacterium
CAATATGCAGGAGAGAAAGGAAGCCAGGCGAATCCAGCCCGCTGCCATGCCCGAGGCCAGCGCGGATCATGTGGTAGTCGTACGGCGTAATGGTTTCCAGGATGTGCAACAGAGAGATGGGAAATTCCAGCATCTGATTGGCGCGGCGCAGCAGCCGTGTAGCGTTCGAGAAATCGCCTTCCACAATGTGGTCGTGGGCGCGTTCGAGTTCGAAGGCAGCTCCCTTCATCAAGAGTTCCGAACTCTGGTGCACTACTTGGAATGTCAGCTCATCCTGGTGCAGCAGCTCTGCGGGGAGTTTCTGTAAAGCGAGCAGATCATCCGTGCGCAGGTAGCGTTCGTAATCCGAGGTGCCCTTTCCCGGCAGTATAGGTTTTTTCAGGTCATCCATGCTGTGCGCTGAATTCAACAACTCTCAATGTACGGCCCACTGCGGGTCCTGCTCTGGTGCGACAATCTGGCCATCGCGCATGTGAATGATGCGATCGGCATAGCTGGCGGCCTCGGGATTGTGCGTGATCATGAGCACAGTCTGTCCCAGGTCACGATTGGTTTGCCGTAGCATGCCGAGCACGATCTCGGAGTTCTTCGAGTCCAGGTTACCGGTCGGCTCATCTGCCAGCACGATCGCCGGCTGGTTGATCAGCGCGCGCGCCAGTGCCACTCGCTGCTGTTCGCCACCTGAGAGTTCCGAAGGCCGGTGATGCAGCCGCTTCGTAAGTCCAAGCAGGTCGCTGATCTTGTTGAAGTAAGCGGAATCGCCATTTTTCCTGCCGGCAATATCCTGCGCGATCGCGATATTCGAGCCTGCATCCAGAGTGGGCAATAAATTAAATTTCTGAAAGACGAAGCCGATTTTGCGCTTCCGCATACGGGTGCGCTCTGCATCGGAGAGCTTCGCGAAATCGTCCCCATCGACGACCACGCGGCCGGAATCTGCCCGTGTAAGCCCGCCCAGCAGATAGAAGAGCGTCGATTTGCCGCTCCCGGAAGGCCCGACCACGCTGACAAACTCACCCTTCTCGACATGAAAAGAAATCCCGCGCAGCGCCGGTACATCAACCTTTCCTACACGGTAGGTCTTGCGCAGATCCACGGCTTCAATGAAACCAGCCATCCAAAACGACGATACCACACGCCGCCGCTATCGCGCCTGTTGCTGCGGTTTCGGTTTAGGCTGCGCTGGTTCGCGCCGGTACACGTTGCATTCGCTCGTGCGTGCTCTTGGGGCCACGCTTTCGTACCAGGAGAAGGCGGATGCGCTCCAGGAGTTCGACCGGAGCATACATGCCTTTTGGCAGGAATATGTCGGCTTGGGTATCGCGGTCGTAGATTTTGACTTTGCCGGAAAGCAGGATTGCGGGCGTCTGCGGCGAAATCGCCTTGATCGCTTCGATCAGCTTTGTGCCATCCAGCCCGGGCATGATGAGATCAGTGAGCACCAAGTCGATCCCGCCCTTCCGGAAACATTCCAGGGCTTCCTGGCCGTTTGAACAAGCAATGACTCGGTATCCCCGAGTCTCCAGCATAATCTTGCGAATCGAAAGAGATTGTTCGTGATCGTCGACGCAGAGAATTGTCCGTTTAGGCTTCATCCGTGATTTCCGAAGTAGTGAAAGGCCTTGCGGCCCGTTTTGAGAATCAGAAAATTGAATCAGCGATCTTGAAAATTCACAGCGCCATGCATCCTAACCTCGAAGCAGGTCCGTGTAAAGTGGCGCGCATGCCAATGGCAAATTCGCGCCATTGAAATTTTCCCTGGTCTGTGCCTACACGTATTTTCGCGCGGAATTCAGATTGTCGATTAGAAGAAAACTTCTCCACGCATGACCTCAACCGCGTTTCCACCAACGCGCACGTTAATCACCCGGTTATCCATTTTGCCCGCGCGCACAAAAATTCGGCTCGGCCTTTTCATTTCTACTCCTTGTTCGATGAGAACGCGCTCGTCCGCGTTTGCCCCGCCGTAAGCCACCATCCATGCCGCCGCGCATCCCGCCGCCGAGCCGGTCGCGGGGTCCTCCCCGTTGTAAAACAACATGCGCGCGTGCAGCCGAGCCGCTGGATCGACGGTCTCGCGAGTAACGAAATAAAAAAATCGGCCTTCCGTTTTCTCCAGATATTCGTTCACACGGTTCTGGTCGATGTGTAGACTGCGAATTATCTCCAGAGAGCGCAGGGCTACGACGGTGAAAGCAACGCCGGTGGAA
The DNA here is from genome assembly GCA_003225595.1 of Acidobacteriota bacterium. Classification (GTDB taxonomy): domain Bacteria; phylum Acidobacteriota; class Terriglobia; order Terriglobales; family Acidobacteriaceae; genus Gp1-AA124. Next base: position 2,211 of record QIAR01000449.1, read on the forward strand.
ATAGTTTGGATGGGCAACGAATCGTCTAGATCTTCTTTCTGCAGACCAGTAATGCGGGCCACAGTTTGAGGATCGTGCTGCTCGCCGAATTTTGGATCCAACTGCGTCATCTCGCCGAATACCGGCTGTCCCGGTGACTCCTCGAACCAGACCGGCACCTGGCCTACATTCAGATCGAGTCTGACTTCGTGGGCGCCCGTTGAGCCGCGAAGCACGAACGCCGTGCCCAGCGTGGGATGGCCGGCAAAAGGCAGTTCTTCTGCGACGGTAAAGATCCGTACACGCACACCTCGCTCAGGCTCAGTAGCGGCGTCGCCCGGCAGGATGAAAGTTGTCTCCGAAAGATTCATTTCCCGGGCGATCGCTTGCATTTCACCGTCGCTAAGGCCACGGCCATCGGAGAAGACCGCCAGGGGATTGCCTTCTAGTGGTTGCGAACTGAAAACGTCCAACTGCACCATGGCAAGTCGTTTCGATGCTTTCGTCATCAGCCTTCCTTGTTCGTATCAGGGCATAGCTTCGCAGCTTGCGGAAAAACTCGTGATTCGTGTCAGGGCATGACTTCAGTCATGCCGTAAAGTGCTGAAAATCGGTTCGGCTTCAGCCGCTGGGGTTTTTAGGTTTTTCTTTCCCAAACGCCGTTTTTCCGCAGACTCTTCGGCGTGCCATACGCTCTCCGGCCCTAAAACATACAGACTGCGAAAAAACGGCGCACGCGTGCAGCACCGTGGAAGAGCGGCCCTTCAGGGCCGCGAAAGCCGTTCCGAATCAGCGACGGCTTTAGCCGCTGTGGCAACGATTTGTCGCGCGGGCGCGTTTTTCAGCAGCCTCTTTAGCCGCTGCAGCCAAGGATTATCATAGTGCACTGTTGCGTGGTCGGTGGTTAGCACCCTTTACTGTTTGACGTCACGGAAATCATATCGGGAACAACGGATTTCCGACACTACGCGGCACCCTGTTGATACCCCGGCCCATTTGACAGCTATTTTGCCCGCCGCGTATTGTAATAAATATATGCGCATCTGCTCCATGCCGCGTGCCACGTGTTGTTGTACCTGGGCGCCGGTGTGCGGGTAGCGCAAGCGTTTTTTCAACCCGCCCGGCGAATTGACGAGGGTGGGTTTCGTTTTTCTAATCCGGCATTCCACCTTTTCGAAAGCCGTGGCGCGTCCCCATAACCTCCTGGACCGTCCGGGAGAATTGAATTTCAGCGAGGAGAAAATCATGAGTACCGCAACTATAACCGACACTACACCCCGAATCCCCCGAATCAATGACACAGCCCCCGATTTCACTGCCGAAACCACGCAAGGCACGATCCGCTTTCACGAATGGATCGGCGACGGCTGGGCGATCCTGTTTTCCCACCCGAAAGACTTTACTCCCGTGTGCACCACCGAACTCGGCTATATGGCGGGGCTCCAGCCTGAGTTCGCCAAGCGAAACACCAAAATTATCGGGCTGAGCGTCGACCCTGTGAGCGATCACAGCAAGTGGGCAGCCGATATCGAGGAGAC
>QIAR01000450.1 GCA_003225595.1 Acidobacteriota bacterium
GCCTGCTGAGTATCAAGATTTTCCCGCCGACCACCAACTCAATCTTTTGCTTCCGGACAGCTTCTACCGTCCTTTATGGAAATCGCTGTTCGTCAACCTACGTGACCGCATTTTGCCGGAGAAATTGCCGCCGCTGCAGATCACTTCACGGCCGGTGGAGGTTGGCATGCTGATCGGGGACATCCTGGCCTTGCCCTGGTACCGCACAGTTTTCACCAACCTCGGCGATATGATTGCCCCGGAGATTCTGCAACCTCTGCAGCTTGAGTCGCGGCCCGTGGACGTTGGTGAGCTGATCAGCGACCAGATGAGTCATTTCTGGTGGACCTCGCTGCTCCGAAACCTGGCAGACGCCATCGTGCCCGAGAGACAGTCTGCTTTGCAGTTGACTTCAACGCCCGTGAAGCCAGGGTTACCGTCAGACACACTGGAACTGCCACGCTGGTCTTCCCTGATTAGCGCACCCAAGATTTCATTGCCTGACAAGCCAAAATCTGCATATGTAACCCCACAGTCCATTGTTGCGCGAGTCCTGCCGAGTTCGCCGACGCAGATCCAGGCTGACGCTGATCCTTCTCACGCCCATGCCACCAAGTTAAGGCATCGTCTGTCGCGTTCTCGTTTGCGCGAGGCTTTCTTGATCTCTGTCGCTAGTTTGGAAGCGCTTTATTTGTTGGCGGTGTACTTCGGAAGATGATTGGCAACTTCGCTGGTTCCGCAGCGTGTGAATCCGAAACCTGTCTCAGGGTGCTTAGGGCGCGCGCTTAACCTGATACGAATCGCAGGCTGTGGAGCTGCGCTCACGGTTGGATGGAGAGCGGTAATGCGACGTATTGAATTGCCCAATCCGGCTCACCTGGTGTTAATGCTCGCGGTGCTGTACCTCGTCCAACCTCGTCTATTGGCGCAAACACAAAGCGGGTCCGACGCGCCAACAAACGATACCGGCAAATCTTGGACTGCAACAACTGAACAGCAGAACACCACTGCAACCTCGAATCCGACGCGGACTAAGGAAACGCACACAGAAACCAAGGGCCGCACGGTCGATAAACAAGCTGTTGAGCGCCTCGGCTCTGATGGCCGCTATGAGCCTTACCTCGATACTGAGAAAGAATCGGTTCGAGTGGACGTGACGACGGTGCGAACTACAGAGCGCTCATTCGGCAGGAGTCCCGATGGGCAGAAAATGCTGATGCAGGTGACAGAAGAAGAAACGCGTACTCTGCCCGGCGGAGAAGAGAGAGTCGTTCGCACGACTTCAAATCCTGATGTGAATGGCCGATTACAGGTGGTGAGGCGCGAGATTCAGAACGCGAAACAAATTAGTTCCGCTGTGCGGGAGACGAAAACTACCGTCTTCAGCCCCGATGTCAACGGAGGCTTGGTGCCAGCCAAGCAGGTCCAGGAGCGCGAGACCCGCAGCAACGATCATACGATCGAATTTCGCAAGTCGACGCTGTTGCCCGACGCCAATGGTAATTGGGAACTGAACGAAGTCAGGGAAGGTGTCACTAAGGAAGAGAACAGTAAAGACCGTATTAAGGAGGAGCGAATTTTGCGGCCCGACATTGAAGGCAAGCTTGCCGTTTCGGAGCAAACCATCAGTAAGGAATCCGCAAGCGCTCCGGGGGAGAATCGCCAGACGGTCGAAACCTATTTAACGGATCTTCCCGGAACTTCTCCGGATGGCAGCTTGCGTCTGAACCAGCGAGTTACAACAGTTGTTCGCAAAGGTAGTGACGGTGGACAAGTAACCGAGGAGCGAGTCGAGCAACGAAATCCTGCGGCACCCGGTGATAACCTCCGCGTAACTCAAAAGACCATTGACATCGCGCGCCCCGGAACTGGCGGTACAACGAATGAGCAGCGAACGATTCAATCGCTCGATTCGAATGGCAATCTCGGAGTCGTCTGGGTGGATACGGGAAAGGCGGACCACACACCTGCGGTCCAGGTTGATACCAAGCCACCAGCCAAGCCCCAGTAATCCGTCGCTGTTGCGCTTCACCATACCTACAGGAAACACTGTATGGACGGGAGGGTTTGTACGCCTTACGCTCTGTCTGTCCTTAGGGAGTCTCTCATAGCATGTCGGCCCGCTACCCGCTTTCAGGCGAAACCTCTTTGTCCGTGCGGGTGACAGAATCCTCGCATATTTCATATTCTCCCGCCGCAGTCACTTTACCCCTGGAGTGTGCCGAAGTCCTTGTTCTTGATTTTTGAGTGCTGTGTTGGGCTAGCTTCGGATGGCCGAGATGGACGTACACTGTCGCTGACAGAACACATTTGAATCTTGAGAGTGCAGAGTGGCGCCGCTGCGAATACTCATAGCCGATGATCACGAAAAGGTAAGGTGGGGGCTCCGCAGTCTTCTATCCTTGCGCCCTGATTGGGACATCTGTGGTGAGGCGGTGGATGGCCGTGATGCTGTACAGAAGGCCAGAGAGCTCAAGCCTCAGGTAGCTGTGTTGGACGTCAGCATGCCCCACCTGAATGGCTTGGAAGCCGCGCGTCAAATCCGCAAAGAAGTTCCGCAAACTGAAGTTCTGATCGTAAGTCAGCACGAATCTTCTGAGGTAATTGCAGCAGCAATCGATGCAGGGGCACGGGGTTATGTTGTAAAGTCTGACGTCCCGCGCGATTTTCTCGATGCCGTGGAAGCGGTAAGCCAGGGCAAGCCAGTATTCAGCTCCAGGATCTCTGAGCACCAGCCTGCCATCACTCCTCCCCCCTCGGACGATTCACTCCAGAACCCCGGTCCCGAACAGCCCGCGATCGATCACAAGCTTGAATTCGCGGGGGGTGTCGAGATGGGCGCACTAATGCGAGCCGTTGTGGAGTCGTCCGACGATGGGATCGTCTCCAAGGATCTTAACGGAGTGATCACCAGTTGGAACGCTGGCGCGCAACGTATTTTTGGATATACGGAAGCAGAAGTCATTGGACAGCCGATTACGATCATTATTCCCCCTGAGCTGCAAGGCGAAGAGAGGCTAGTTCTGAAACGACTGAGAGCCGGTGAGCGCATCGAGCATTATGAAACGGTCCGCCTCACGAAACGCGGCAAGAGAGTCGATGTTTCTTTGACCATATCGCCGATGAAGGATTCGACTGGCCGGATCGTGGGCGCCTCCAAGATTGCGCGCGACATCACCGAACGCAAGCAGGCAGATGAAGAGTTGCGGAAGGTGCACGAGGAACTCGAAATACGAGTTCGTGAGCGCACTGCCGAGCTAGCGCAATCCAATCGGCTGCTCCAAACGCAGATCCAAGAGCGTATTCAAGCCCAAGAGGCGCTCGAACGGCAGACGGCTGTATTACGAGAACAGTCCAGGCTGCTGGATTTGGCCAATGACGCTATCTTCATCCGCAGCTTCGATGGCACTATCTCGTACTGGAACGAAGGTGCTGAACGCTTGTACGGCTGGACGAAAGAGGAAGCCTTGAAAAATCGGTTGGGCATGTTGCTGCAAACGGAATTCCCCATTCCATTTGAAGAGATCAGAGAAGTGCTGGTGCGGGAGGGGAACTGGGAAGGCGAACTCATACACACTAGACGGGACGGCAGCCGCGTCACCGTAAACAGCCGCTGGACTCTTTGGCGAAGTGCGGAGGGCAATCCCTTGGGATGGTTGCAAATCAATACCGATATTACCGGGCGCAAGCGTGCGGAAGAGAGTCTGCGTGCACTTACTGCTCGCCTGCTGCAACTTCAGGATGATGAGAGGCGGCGTATCGCACGCGAGCTCCACGATAGCGCTGGACAGATCCTCGTCGCCTTAGACATAAACCTGTCATTGGTTCAGAAAAATGAAGGCCTCGCTCCCAACGCGGCAAATGCTGTTCGAGAAAGCATTGCATTGGTGCAACAGCTTTCCAAAGAGCTGCGGACCACTTCCCATCTGCTACATCCCCCATTGCTCGACGAATCCGGGCTGCCGTCTGCGGTCCGCTGGTTTGTGGATGGTTTTGCGAAACGAAGCAAGATTTCTGTCGATTTAGAGATTGCGCCTGATCTAGGCCGGCTCCCGCGAGAGTTGGAGACAACTATTTTTCGTATGGTACAAGAGTGCCTCACCAACATTAACCGCCATTCGGGTAGTCCTACGGCCAGCATCCGGATCGCGCGCAACTCGAACCATGTCAGCGTTGCGGTGCGTGATCGTGGAAAGGGGATGTCCGCCGATAATTATCGTAATTCTTTTGGGCCAATTACGCCCGGCGTCGGTATTCAGGGGATGCGAGAGCGAGTCCGTCAACTGGGCGGGCATCTACAAATCCATTCTGGAACTAGCGGCACAACGGTTCGGGCGACTCTGCCCGTGACAAATGCTGCCGCTCAAAGCACCAGTGGAGCCGCGAATTGATAACGCCCGGGAAGGGATACGACACTAACTCGCCGATCGGAACGAGTCTTTTCCTTGGTCAGGTCGGAATTTTCAAGTCGCCCAGATCGATGCTTTTTTAGCCCATAAGCTATCCCCATATTGCTTCAGTTCCTTTGCGGCCTCTCCCAGCACGGTGTGGTCATTCGTGTTTTTATAGCGGCTCACCCACTTCCAGTAGATGGCTTCCGGCGCGACGGGGGTATTGGAATGTTCGCGGATAATCTCATCATAACGGCGGTCCGCTTCTGCGAACTTCTTGTGTATGAAGTCAACCCGAGCCAGCCCCATCGCCAATTGGGCCCGGAATTCAGGCCGCGGGAGATAGCCTTCGCTACGGAACCTCTCAACTCCACCGGCATCCAGGATCAGCACCGTTGGTGTCCACAAAACATCAAAACGATGGAACCATGCGGGATGTTCTTTGATGTGGGCTTTTACCGGAAGAAAATTCTGCGTGATGTAGTTGGCCGTGTCCTCATCGGAGTACGATTCGGCATCCAGCCGAACACATCCTCCTCATGCCGGGGCAGCACTGAAATCCAACAATAATACTTTGTTGCTCGCCTTCGCTTCGGCAAGGGCTGCGTCAAGGTCGTGACTCCACTGTAAGGGCATCTTGTACCTCCCCTGCGGTCTTCTTTGTTCAGGCTTCTAGCAATAGATGGTTGCGAAGCACCGTTCGTTTCAGGTATTTGCGA
>QIAR01000435.1 GCA_003225595.1 Acidobacteriota bacterium
CGCAACCGCCTGCCGTTTGTCCTGACGAGCGACGAAGTTCCCGAATACAACATCCTCTACGTCGGCCAGCAACAGGAAGATGAGTTGCATTGCTACGTCTTCGATATCGCTCCGAAAACCATCGAAAAGAACAAGCGCTACTTCCAGGGGCGCGTCTGGGTGGACGACCACGATTTCCAGATCGTGAAGACGTACGGCAAGACAGTACCCGACATCCGAAGCAAGAAAGGCGAAAACCTCTTCCCCAAGTTCACTACCTGGCGGGAGCAGATTGATGGCAAGTACTGGTTTCCCACCTACACGCGGGCAGATGATGTCTTACACTTTTCAATGCAGGAAGTACACATCCGCGAGATCGTCAAATATGCTAACTACAAGCGTTTCGGATCGAACGTAAAGATCACTTACGAAGGGAAAGAAATTCCCAAAGACCAGAAAAAGCCCGAGCAACCGCAACCAACGCAACCGCAGAAGTAGCATTCAGCATTCAGCGCATGCCAGCGTGTCATCTCAACCGAACTCACAGCCGTGCCCGGGGCGAAAAAGGGGGCATGAGCTTTTTTCATTTTTTGTTCCTGCTCTCTTGCATTGATGGGGCTGGGGAGCACGGACAAGAGTTGCAACCACTGCAAGCTGAGGCAAGCCCATCCCCGAAATGAGAGGGAGAACTCTGCTGAGGCAATCCGACGCGGAGATGCGCTCGGAAAGGTAGAGTTTAAGCTAATGTAGCAGCCAAGTTTTGTGTCTGGTATCACGCCTAATTGTGACTGCGGAACCTCCGTTGTTGCTCTCGTCGCTTTTGCAGCGGGTCTGGGCGATTTTCTGACAGGGTGATGCGACATTCGAGGAGTCGCCGTGACGTGTAGGGGAGGGTGGGGGAAGGAAATTCCTAAGAGCAAGAATCGCTGCTCGCCCAAAACGAAAGCGCCCCAGACTCATTGAGCCACGGGACGCTCGTCGAACAGCCCTCCCCCAGAACTGCTCACCGACAGATTAAGGTTTCTTGATGGGCTCGGTAAATGGCACTTGCGTGTTAAGAACGGGAGCACGGTCGGGCTGAGGTGTAGAGCGAATCGGAGCCCGGTCATATCTGAGCCGCTGTGGGAGACGACGATATGGTCTGCGGTGTCGTATTTGCCAACTTCTCGTGTGATCTCGTCGCAGGAATCCTGCGTAGGCCAGAGCGCTATGAGGAGTTTGGCTTCCTGAATAACTTCATCGCCCGTTCCATGGCGGCCTTCGTCTAAGAGAAGATACTTAGCATGTTCTCTTATACCCTCGCCGCTGGAAGAGCGGACATTTCAGGTGCTATCTCAACCGGACATTTGATGTGCTAACGACACTGCCGAGCTTCGCGTTGACTTGCTCCACCTTCGCTCCTAACATGTCAGCGCATGATCGGGCAGACCATCTCACACTATCGCGTCATCGAGAAGCTGGGCGGCGGCGGCATGGGTGTGGTCTACAAGGCCGAAGACACTGCGCTGCATCGTTTTGTTGCTCTGAAGTTCTTGCCCGACGACTTGGCCAAAGACCCACAAGCCTTAGCCCGTTTCCAGCGCGAAGCACAGGCCGCCTCTGCTCTTAGCCATCCCAACATCTGCACCATTTACGAGATCGGCAAACACGGTGACCAGTCCTTCATCGCTATGGAGTTTCTCGATGGGCTTACGCTGAAGCACCGAATTGCTGGGCGTCCGATGGAAACCGAGTTGATTCTCTCTCTGGCCATCGAAATCGCCGATGCCCTCGATGCAGCGCATTCGGAAGGCATCGTCCATCGCGACATCAAGCCTGCGAACATCTTCGTCGCCAAACGTGGGCACGCGAAGATTCTGGACTTCGGGTTGGCGAAGGTCACGCCAGTGGGCAGCAACGTGATGGAAGCGGCAGGTGTGGGAGTTGAGGCGACTGCCGGGGTGAGTGCCGAGCACTTAACCAGTCCGGGCGCGACCCTGGGTACGGTCGCCTACATGTCGCCGGAGCAGGCCCGAGCCAAGGAGTTGGATGCGCGCACTGATTTGTTTTCGTTTGGCGCGGTGCTGTACGAGATGGCGACGGGAACGTTGCCGTTCCGTGGGAAAAGTTCGGGAGTCATTTTCAACGCCATTCTTGACCGAGATCCCGTTCCTGCGGTGCGCCTGAATCCCGACCTCCCAGTTGACCTCGAACGGATCATCAACAAGGCGATGGAGAAAGACCGCAATCTTCGCTATCAGCACGCTTCCGAGATGCGCACCGACTTGCAAAGGCTCAAACGCGACACGGAGTCGGGCAGATGCGCCGCCCATTCAGTCTCAGTCTCGCCCGAGAAGAGTTCGCGGCGCAGCAAGCTCTGGATTTCAACTGCTGCTGGCTTACTCGCCTTACTAGCTGTGCTCGGAGTTGTCACCCGCTACTTGCTGAAGCCGCCAGCCCCAACCGTAGATTCTGTTGCCGTGCTCCCCTTCGCCAACGGGACGGCAGACCGGAACAGCGAATACCTGAGCGACGGGATCACCGAAAGTCTTATTAGCAGCCTTTCCCAACTCCGCGATCTGGCCGTGCGCTCGCGCAGCTCGGTCTTTCGTTACAAGGGCAAGGATGTTGATGTGCAAAAAGCCGGTAATGATCTGGGTGTCACCGCGCTGGTGACGGGGCGCGTGACGCAGCGTGGAGACACGATTCAGGTAAGCGCCGAACTCACCAACGTTCGCAACAATACCGAACTTTGGGGCGAGCAGTACAGCCGTAAGAGTGCCGATATTATCTCCTTGCAAAAGCAAATCGCGGGCGACATCGCAGAAAAGTTGCGTTCCAAGCTCAGTGGTTCAGAAAAACAGCAGGTCACCAAACAAGGCACAAAAGATCCACAGGCCTATGAGCTGTATCTCAAGGGCCGCTACTATTGGAGCCGGTGGACAACCGAGGGGTTCCAGAGGGCCCGGCAGTACTTCGAGCAGGCGATCGGGCAAGATCCAACCTATGCAGCCGCCTACCTCGGCCTGGCAAATTCGTACGCCGTGCCGGGCATTTATGGTGTCCTGGCACCAGGCGAAGCCTTCCCGCGAGCGAGGGAGGCGGTGCAAAAGGCACTGGAACTCGACGACCTGTTGGGGGAGGCCCATGCATGTAGGGGCTTGATCGCCTTGAAGTATGACCGTGACTGGCGCGAGGCCGAGCGCGCATTCCAGCGCGCGCTTGAGCTCAACCCGAATGATGCCACCGCTCATCAGCAGTATGGCCTCTACCTGAGAGAGGTAGGCCGATTTGGGCAAGCCATCGAAGAAGCCAAGAAAGCCGAGCAACTGGACCCGCTCTCACCCGCGGCGAGTACTGAGGTGGGTGTTAGCTACTATTACGCGCGCCAGCCCGACAAAGCCATCGAACAACTGCGCAAGACGCTGGAACTGGACCCCGGGTATTTCTGGGCGCATCATGTGCTAGGGGAGGTATACGCTCAACGAGGACAGTACCGGGAAGCCGTCTCACAATTGCAAGAGGGGATCGAACCATCCCACGGGAACCCGCATTTTCTGGCAATGCTGGGGTACGGCCATGCGCGTGCCGGTGATCGCAAAGAGGCGGTCAAGATACTCATCAAATTGCAAGAGGAATCAAAACGGCACTTTGTTCCCGGCTCCCAAATAGCCTTAATCTACATCGGACTCGACGAAAAGCGCGCGGCGATCACATGGTTGGAAACGGCCTATGAGCAACGCGACCCCCTGCTGACCAGCATTAAAGCGGAGCCACCCTTCGACTCGCTGCGCTCCGACCCGCGCTTCGGTGACCTGCTGCGCCGCATGGGCCTGCCGCAGTGACGCTTCCGCGCTATCTGGAAAGACGCTGACACCCCGACAACCCCAGCCCGGAACGCCTGATGGAAAGATGGGGCCGGTAACCCGTGCGGCGATCCGCAAATATCAAGCGCATGAAGGTCTCAAAGTAACAGCCACACTGGACGAGACTACGCTGTCACATCTGAGTGTGGGCGCAGGCAAAATCGCTGCCACCGCGCCTGGAGATATTGGACGCGGCGCCAAGGCGGCAGCTCATAACGTCAAGGAAGGACATCCAATCGCCGCAGGCAAAGCTATGAGCCAAGGCTTCGGTCGTGCCGGCAAAGCGGTTGGAGAAGGCACAAAATCTGGCGTGAAAGGAGCCAAGCACAAGGTTGCCCCCAAGAAATCGGACGAGAGCACCCCGCCACCTCCACAATGAAAGATCAGCGGTGTCACATTGGTGAAACGATGAAGGATTGAGCTTTGGGTTCTGTTCAGCCACGCCAAGCTGGTGGGTCAGTGCTTGAGCACGACTCAGCGAGAGAGACGTCAGATGTGGCTTAACATCTGAGGATTCAGTGAAGTGCAACGAAGTGGA
>QIAR01000436.1 GCA_003225595.1 Acidobacteriota bacterium
CGTTTCTGGCGAGCGATCTGGCTTCCTTTGTTACTGGAACCGCCGTGGTCGCCGACGGAGGCTTGTTACTTCCCGTGGGTGGGATGGCGTTTCAGGAGTCTGGCACCGGAGCAAAGAAAGCTTAGTTGCAAGCAGCGGACTGCAGGTGTCGAAGACAGGCCCACGGTTTCATCTCACCAATACTTAAGGAAAGAACGTCTCAAATCGTGAAGATCGTCCGACTCAAGACCGCGGTCGTGGAGGGCAATTTCGACTGGACTTTCGTCCGGATTGAAACTGATGACGGCATACAAGGACTTGGCGAATGCTTCTTCGCTCCTGGACTCACTTCCATCCTCCGCTCGCTGGAGGCGGTGATCAAGAACGAAGACCCGCGCGACGTCCATCGGCTATTCCGTAAGCTGCAACTCGCTACCTCTGGAGCCGGTTCAGTAGCAGGAATCGTTTACAACGCCATCAGCGGAATTGAAGCCGCTCTCTGGGACGTGTTCGGCCAGTGGCTGGACGTACCCATCTATCGGTTGCTCGGCGGAAAGTTTCGCGACAAAGTTCGCGTATATGCTGACTGCCATGGCGGCGAAGCGCTGGAGAGTCTGGACGAAGTCCTTCGTTCACGCCAGCTGTCCTGGGTGCCATGTGATCCCGACCACGCCCCGCGAGACTATTTCGGAGAGCCGGAAGCGACTGCGCCCTCCTCGCCGGAAGGTTACCGTAGGCAGGCAATTAAGATGAGGGCGAGGGGATTTACCGCCCTCAAGTTCGACTTGGACGTACCGGGGACTTACGGTTCCGATCCACACAATCGCTGCCTCAGCAATCGAGAGATCGATTGCATGGCGAGCCTTATTGGGGCCGTTCACGAGGCAGTGGGTAAGGACACCGACATCGCCGTTGATTGTCACTGGCGCTACAACGTTGGCGACGTTGTTAAGGTGGCGCGGGAACTGGAAGCGTTCCGACTACTCTGGTTGGAGGATCCAGTCCCGCCAGATAATGGCGACGCACTGAAGGAAGTAAGCTCCCAAGTGCGTGTTCCGATTGCGACCGGTGAAAACTTGTATCTATTTGAGGGCTTCAGACGCATCCTCGAGCAGCACGCTCTCAGCATCGTGACGCCGGATCTTCAGAAGGTTGGGGGGCTCGCCGTAGCGCGCCGCATCGCCGAGTTCGCTGACGGAAATTCCATCCCAGTGGCGCCGCATAATATCAGCAGCCCGGTCGGCACACTAGCTTCCGCACATTTTTGCGCTGCGATTCCGAACTTTCTGGCGCTCGAGTTTCACGCGGCAGATGTGCCCTTCTGGGAAGATTTGATCCAAGGATTGCCTAAACCGATTATTCAGGACGGGTTCATCCACATCCCAGACAAACCTGGCCTGGGAGTGAAGTTGAATGAAGAAGTCGCACGTCGTTATGCGCGCAAGGGCGAGCCATTTTTTGAATGAGCAGCATGCGGCGAAAGTCCCAAGATGGCGTGCCAAAAGGCCGTATGTCGACCTGGCACAGCCGAAGGCGCAAAGGTAGAGATATGTGGCCATCAGGCGCACGCCAGAAACTGAATGATGTTCACGCCGACTAGTTTCTCGAGGTGCGTGAACCGGAGCTAGCGTGATCCGCGCATTGTTATTTCTGTGGCTGGCATGGCAGACGACTGTGTCTCCTGAGGCGCTTCAGCATCTGCAAGCAGGGACAGAGGCGCTCAAACAACGGCGATTGGACGTTGCCATCGCGGAGTTCCGCAAAGTCACCGAGCTCGATCCGACGCAAGCTGCTGGCTTTGCGAATCTCGGCGAGGCATACATGGAAAACCAAGATTATGGCGGTGCGATCCCGCCGCTGAAGCGGGCGCTGGAGTTAAGCCCGGATCTGCTGGGAGCCCATCAGTTGCTCGGGTATGCGCTGCTGGCGCAGGGTTACGCAGCCGAGGCGATTCCCCACCTCCAACGGGTCCAAGAACAGGGCGCGCTGGGAATTGCACAGATCGCAACCGGGCAACTGCCCGAGGCTATCGCAAATCTGCAAGCAGCACTGGCCAAACGGCCCAACGATCCCGATTTGCTCTACTACCTTGGCCGCGCCAGCGGGCTGCTCTCGAAACAGTCTATCGATACCCTGCTGGCTGCCTATCCCGACTCCGCTCGTGCGCACCAAGCCCTGGCGGAAAACTACTTCGTACTGCGGCAAATGCCGGAGGCGGAGAAGGAATACCGCGAAGCGTTGCGACTGCGGCCGAACACTCCCGATGTGCACCTTGAGCTCGGCGAAGTCTATGCGGGCGCATCGCAATGGGCTCAGGCGGAAGAGGAGTTTCGCGCCGAGACGAAGCTGCAACCGGGTAATGCCGAGGCCGCTTACCGGCTAGGTGCAGCGTTGTTGCAGGACGGAAAGGTGCGCGAAGCACTAGCAGAACTGCAGCGCGCCGACCGTTTGAAGCCAGAGATGCCGGAGACGCTTTATTCGTTGGGCAAGGCGGCTTCACTCGATGGCCAGAGTGCCCTCGCCGAGAAGGCGTGGACCAAGTTGATCGCAATCGAGAAGCAAAGCCCCCTGGCAGCGCAGGCGCACTTCGGTTTGGCGGGCCTCTATCGTAAGCAGGGCAAAACCGCGCAGGCAGAGCACGAAATGCAGGAGTTCAAGAAACTGCAGGGCAACGCCACTCAGCCGCAAGAACCGCAAAAATAGGCGGTCTAGTTCGCATCATGTCGATCTTGAAACTGAAGGTGCTCGGAAAAATCGTGGAGTCTGGACTCGTGGCCGTGGTTCGGGCGGAGAACTCCGACCAGGCTGCGCGTATTGCCGAAGCGTGCGCTCGCGGAGGGGTGGCGGCTATTGAGATCACATTTACAGTTCCAGGCGCTGCGGTTGTCATCGAGGATCTTGCGAAGAAGTGCAAGTCTGACGAGATTCTCCTCGGAGCGGGTACAGTGCTCGACCCGGAGACTGCACGAGCAGCAATTCTGGCCGGTGCGCAATTCGTGGTCAGCCCGTCGCTGAATGTTGAAACCGCGCGCTTGTGTAATCGGTATCAGGTCCCCTATATGCCGGGTGCCGGGACGGTTCGAGAGGTCGTGGAAGCGATGGAGTACGGCGCTGATATCGTGAAGATCTTTCCCGGCGAAACATTGGGACCGGCCTTCGTGAAAGCCGTCAAGGGTCCCTTGCCTCAGGTGTCCCTGATGCCTACCGGTGGCGTCAGCCTCGAAAACGTCGCGGAATGGATCAAGGCTGGCTGCGTTGCGGTGGGTGTGGGCGGTAATCTGACAAGCGGCGCTAAAAAAGGCGACTTCCAATCGATTACGGATCTGGCCAGGCAATTCATCGAAAAAATCAAGCAAGCGCGCGGGGGCTCGCAGTGAACATCGATGTCAATCATTGACTCTCATATTAGGCAATGAGAGCCGATCGGAATGTTATGAAACTCTGGAATACCGACGACGAATTATTCAAGATCGTCCAGCAGGAACTATTCACTTGTGTAGTGGGAGACGTTATGGACAAGTTGCACCTGCTGCATCAGTTTCTGCCACCGCAGATTCAGCCCTTACGGCAGGACATGATTGTTATTGGTCGCGCGATGCCCGTGCTGTCCGTAGATGTCTTCGAAGAGAGAGTGCTTGGTACCGCAAACAAGTTGATGGAAAAACCCTTCGGCTTGATGCTGGAAGCCTTGGATGACCTTCGCCCCGGTGAAGTGTACGTGAACACCGGATCGTCTCCACGAAATGCGCTCTGGGGAGAACTGATGAGCATCCGGGCCCGCAAGCTGGGGAGCAGCGGCACGGTTGTGAATGGCTACACACGTGATACTAAGGCGATCTTGAAATTGAACTTTCCCACGTTCTCTTGGGGATCATACGGTCAGGACTCCGCGCCTCGCTACAAGGTTGTTGATTTTCGAATTCCGCTCGAGATCGGAGGGGTGCAGGTGCGGCCGGGCGACATCCTTTTCGGCGACATCGATGGAGTCTGTGTTGTTCCCACCGAAGCCTCTTGCGACGTCTTTTCAAAGGCGCTCGAGAAAGTTCGCGGAGAACGGTTGGTCAGGAAAGCGCTCGAGGAAGGAAGCACTGCCGTTGCCGCCTTTGAGAAACACGGAATCATGTAGGAGCG
>QIAR01000437.1 GCA_003225595.1 Acidobacteriota bacterium
GACAGTCTCGCCGGTGCCAGGAAAGAAGCCCGGATGGAAGTGCAGATTGGTCGTAGAGATGTACAAACACTCGGTTCTGCAGGCACGTACCTACCAGCAACTAGCTGGAGTCTCCCGCTCAGGGGGCATACCGCTTCCAGAAATAGAATCCGTTCAATTGCGGCTTCGGCCTCTTGTGGAGCAAGAGTTTCGCGTGTATGAAGAATCACTGCGCGAAGGGTACTCTCCAAAAGATGCGCTTCAAAAGCTAATAGTGAGTTTTGGTTCCCCCTGACATCCGCCATTTTCCCTCCGAATGAAAACCCCGCCCTGATGCCTGTGGAAATCGGCAACACGGAGTTAAGACACTACCGGACTGTCAGTTTCATTGACTTCGCCCTCTGATACCGCCTAACATGGCCCCGGTTCCTGCGTCGGCCCGTCATGGTTGGTCAAACCATCTCCCACTACCGCATCATCGAGAAGCTTGGCGGTGGGGGTATGGGTGTCGTGTACAAGGCCGAGGACACTGAACTCGGTCGCTTCGTCGCCCTGAAGTTCCTCCCCGACGATGTGGCCCGGGATGTGCAGGCCTTGGAGCGATTCCGCCGAGAGGCGCGGGCGGCTTCTGCCCTGAATCATCCCAGCATCTGCACCATTTACGAGATCGGCAAGCATGGAGCCCAGTCCTTCATCGCCATGGAGTTTCTGGAGGGGACAACGCTGAAACATCGCATCACCCTCCGTCCCCTAGAAGTGGGCATCCTCCTCACTCTTGGCATTGAGATTGCCGAGGCGCTCGAAGCCGCTCACTCCAAAGGCATCGTTCACCGCGACATTAAGCCAGCCAACATCTTTGTTACCGAGCGCGGCCACGCCAAGATCCTCGATTTTGGATTAGCCAAAGTGATGTCGGAGCGCGGCAAGGTCATGGAATCAGCGGGAGTCACGGCCGGAGTCAGCGCCGAGCACCTGACATCGCCGGGCTTTGCGCTGGGTACGGTGGCGTACATGAGTCCGGAGCAGGCGCTGGGCGAAGAGCTGGATGCGCGCACCGACCTGTTCTCCTTCGGCGTCGTGCTGTATGAAATGTGTACCGGCCGGCTGCCGTTTGAGGGAACCACGTCGGCGGCAATTTTCAATGCGATTCTTAACAAAGTGCCCACCGCGCCTGTCAGGCTGAACCCTGAGCTCCCGCCGGAACTGGAGCGCATCGTCAAGAAGGCACTAGAAAAGGACCGCGATCTGCGCTGTCAGAGTGCAGCCGAAATGCGGGCCGATCTCAGGCGGCTGCACCGTGATCGGCAATCGTCCTCGCGGCAGCTAGTCCCGGAGGCAGACTCCGGTTTGGCAGTAGCAGCGCCCGCAATAGAGAGCACCAAACCAGCCGTCTTGACGCCCAAGAACAGCATGCGCCTCGCATTCACGGGCGGTGCTGTCCTGCTGGCGCTGCTTGCAATTGCACTTCTCGGTTTCCTTATTGGGGAGCGAGCCGCTACGCGACCGGTGCCCACCTTTCGCGAACTGACTTTCCGCCGTGGCGCCCTGGCGACGGCCCGTTTTGCTCCGGATCCGCGCTCGGCCATATACAGCGCCTCCTGGGAAGGCAATCCGCTGGCAGTCTTTATCAGTTCCCCAAATTCGACCGAATCCCGTGATCTGGGACTCTCACAGACGAAAGTCCTCGCGGTTTCGTCCGCGGGACAAATGGCGGTGTTGCATCGCTTTCGGCTCAGCGACAATCGTTTCACGCATGTCGGGACGCTGGCTCAGCTGTCCATCGGGGCTGATGCTCCCCGCGACCTGCTGGACAACGTGGAGGATGCCGACTGGACTCCGGATGGCAGCACACTGGCCGTTGTACACATCGTCGGCGGCCAGAGCCGCCTGGAATACCCGATCGGCAAGGTACTGTATGAAAGCGCCGGCTGGATCAGCAATCTGCGCTTCTCGCCCAAAGGAGACCGTCTGGCATTCATCGATCACAACCTCTTGGGCGATGACGGAGGAACGGTTAGCGTGGTCGATCTCAGCGGCAAGAAGTCTGACTTGACGCAGCGCTGGGCCAGTGCGTTCGGTTTGGCGTGGTCGCCTTCCGGGGACGAGGTCTGGTTCACCGCCACCGCCACGGGATTCAGCCGCTCGTTGCGCGGCGTCAGTTTGTCCGGCAAGCTCCGCGAATTGCTAAGCGCCCCCGGGACACTCACTCTGCATGACGCCGGTACTGGCGGCCGTGCCCTGATTTCGCGTGATGCGATGCGCGCTGGCACGATCGGTTTGGCGCCAGGCGAAAACAAAGAGCGCGACCTGAGCTGGCAGGACTGGACTGTGCCTTCCGACATCTCTGAGGACGGAAAGGTCATGCTGTTCGTGGAGGCGGGCGAGGCGGGTGGTGGCGAATATGCGGTGTTCACCCGCGACACAAACGGCGAGTCCGCCGTCCGTTTGGGCCAGGGATCATCGCGTGCGCTATCGCCTGATGGTAAGTGGGCGCTAGTCTTGCGGCAGAACATGTCGCCTCCAGACTTCGTACTGCTCCCCACCGGCGTGGGACAGCAGCGGACACTTTCCACTGGCAACGTTATTCCCAACCATGGCCACTTCTTCGCCGATTCCAAACGCCTCTTGTTTGACGGTCACGAACCCGGTCATGCCTCGCGGGTGTACGTAATGAATCTGGATGGTGGGCAGCCCCGCCCCACAACCCCCGAGGGGTTTAGTTTGGGGACGCACCCTCTTTCGCCCGACGGCCAACGTATAGCCACCCTTACGAGCGATGGAATTGCCTTAGTTTCGGTAGATGGCGGCGAACCGCAACCGGTGCGCGGTTCGCAACCCGGCGACTCACCCCTGCGCTGGGCCAAGGATGGACAGGTGTTGTTCATCGGACACCGTGGCGAAACCGCATGTCCGGTTTCGCGCCTGGACCTCCAAACCGGCAGCAGGACGACATGGAAAACGTTCAGCCCGACCGACGTGGCCGGTGTGGTTGGGGTTGCGTGTCCTGGCATTTCCGCCGATGAGCAGCACTACGTTTTTGGCTACACGCGTAACCTGTCCGATCTGTTTCTTGTGGATCACCTGAAGTAGGCAAGACGCAGGAGCGCCCGGAGTCCCCTTTGGCTAGTCTGTTTTCCCAGGGCGGTTATAGCAGTGACAGTGGAGATGTAGAAACGGGCTTCGTGAGCACGAGTAATGAAACATCGGATTGTTCACCTGCTTCAGAAATATTTGCTCAATCCGCCAATTAAGCTTTTGTTTGCTATTGGCGTTGCGCCGCCCGGGTATGCTCTCCTCGAAACCACCGGTCGCAAGACGGGCAAGCCACGCCGCACGCCAGTAGGCGACGGACGGATTGGCCAGCAGTTCTGGATCGTCGCAGAGCACGGCATGAAAGCCGGATACGTCCGCAATGTTGCCAGTAACCCGCACGTGCGGCTGAAAATGCGCGACGGGCTTCGCGCCCGCTGGTACACGGGCACGGCGCATCTGCTCTCCGACGATGATCCGCGCGAGCGCCAACGCTGGCTCGCTAATCAACTGCCGAGGAGCTCCGGGAATGCGGCTGCCGTGCGCCTTTTCGGGACGCAACTCCTCACGGTTCGGATTGACCTGGATGACTGAGTCTCCGGTGGATTCGGCGAGCTGGGGAGCGGGTTGCCGTCCGGATGGGGCTTGCAACCGTAAGACATTTTGCAGCCGCCTCGAAGTGAAGCCTTTGTCTTTCTATCAGGGTGCGCCGGGCTTGGATAGCGAAACCATCGAAGGCATTGGTAGCGTGGAGAAGATGAATTCCCAGTATGACTAAGGTCCATGCCAGGCCTGCCAAAGGACAAAGAAAGACTGAACATAGGTGACCAAGACTGGCACCGAAGGGCCATTCCGGGGTTGTGCCCATGTGGCTAACATCGCGTCATGCAATTTCAAAACATGCGCGACGGGCTCCTTCTCACACTCGTCCTCCGCTACGAAGAAGACCCGCATCAGTTCGTGACCTTGTCCAAGCCAACCCTCGACTCCTCTTCGGCTCGTGTGGCAGTCGCTGAGCTGAGGAATGAAGGGCTCGTGGAAGAACAGGTCCGGGGCGTAATTCGGCTTAGCGCCCGTGGGTACAAGAAGTATAAGAACGTCCCGCTTTCGTACGCTTACGCCGGCTAAACCGCTGCAGCCTCCAAAACTGGGCGCGGACGTAGACCGCTTCTGCCGGCCATCGAGATCCGTACAGGTTCCTTCGTAATCTCGCGTCACTCGTAGCCTCGGAAGGATACTGGGTGCATGACCTCTCCCCAACCGCATCCAAAGCGGCGTGCACTGCGTGTCCGACTTCCGGGCATGCCTCCAGCAACGATCCGACTTGAAGACGGACAGCGCTTCTCAGCTAAACTTCAGACGGTTTCCGTAACGGGAGGTTTGCTGCAAGTTCTCAAGCCGCTCAGCCCAGGAAGCGTTGTAGAAGTGATGTTTTTAACGCACACTGGACCAGTACTCGGCATGGCTGAACTCCTCAATCCACGTTCAGACGCTCGGATAGGTTTGCAGCCGTTCCGCTTCATCACCCTGGACGATATCGACTTGCAGAGATTGCGCACCGCAATTGCATCATCCCTGCATAACGAGTTGAGC
>QIAR01000438.1 GCA_003225595.1 Acidobacteriota bacterium
ATGCGGCGCCACCAGCGCGCACAACTCGCGCCACGGCACCACCTGCTCCATCTCCTCCAGAAATATCGCTCGCCGCGTCTTCCTTGTGTACTGCTCAAAGCCGGTCATCATCGCTAGAGTCCTCTGTTTCATTTCTCAGACACTCTAACTTGACCGGTTGTGGAAAGGAGAGAGCTTAATCAGAGTCTCCCTAGATTACAAGTTCCTACACCAGGACTGAGTCGCTCTAAGTTTCCCCGCTCGAGCCTCCCTTCGAGATTGGTGCATCCGTGTAGGTCAGGGGACTGTCCCCTATAGGTCAGTTTCAATTTCCACACCAAGGCCACCTTATGGGAAACTTGTCGTATGGGAGATACGCGAGACCCACTACGCTTCCAATGCCCGAAATGTGGGGCCAGACCTAGCTCATTCTGCCGGTCACGGACTGGCGGAATGCTTAAGACTTTTCACGCTCAACGTAAAAGGAAACGGCTCAAAGCAGCGTCTCGGCCACGACCATCGGCAAAGGCAAGCGTCCACGCGATTCGAACCAACTCGCGAAAGGGATCGTAGATCGTTCTGCCAGCCCCGATCGAACCTCTCTCGATTCGCGCCACGATCGCCTGACTGGGGCTCGAACACAGTAGTAAAGCTCCTTGCGGACATCGATAGTTAAAGGAAGCGGCGCAGGTTTCGCGAACCGCGCAAGAATATCTGACTGAACTGGAGCAGATTAATCCTGTGTCCGAAACAAAGATGGTTTCGACCACGGCCCCTCCTGGCCGGAGCACACTCTTGGAGCAACTTGGGCCGAACATGTGTATGGCCGCTCTCTCGAAACTCGTGGGCGAGAACTCTCGGGCACCGATTTACCGCTTCGCTCGATGGAAACGCAGGCCAGGAGAGGTGATGCATTCCGCCCTGGCCCGATAGTAATCCTAAATTATTGCCTGACTTGAAGCGTGAATGCGCCGGAACGGGAGCTTTGCACGACGGTGCCGGTTGCTTGGCAGTTATTTCTGCTTGGCTCCTATCTGAGCGGTAGAAATTACAGACAAACAACATTGTTTCTATCGAAAACTTTTCTTTCTCAACCACTTCAGGGTTTGGTACTGTTTGTGCTTCGGTAAGTTAAGGAAGGTTTCCCGCTTCGGTCAAAGGAGACGCACGCAGGAGAGGTGATGCATTCCGCGTACCAGCCCTCGTTTTGGACAAAGCGGGAAGAGGTCAACTTTATGAGTCGGAAACTGACACTAATTCTTTCCAACGGACCCGGACTGGTCTCCCGATGGAACCAAGATCGCCTTCAACAACAACGATACTGTTCCGGCTCCCGCGAGCGTCTTGACCATCCACCCTGACGGCTCCGGCTTGACAGCCGTGGTGAAGAACAGCGGTCCTGCGTGCCAGCGACATTCGTTCTTTGCCTGCAGATTCCAGAAGGTGAGGTGGTCGCCTGACGGCACCAAACTGATCTTTAGTGGCTGGCTTGATCCCTCACAAGGACGATCGCTGTGGATGGTAGATGCTGATGGCACCAATTTAACCAAGATGCCAATCAGCCTGCAAGACCCATTCTCAATCATCCCGCAAGTCGACGGCCTTGGCTCCCCCGACTGGGGCACGCATCCCCTTCAGTAGCGAGAAAATGTCCCCATTCACCTATTCGGGAGAGGGCGGCGGCTGTGGTCGCCCTCCTCGGAACGGGCACGGCAAGTTTGTTGCCGAGCCGAGGTCCTGCTGCGGGGTTTATTTACCTAGAAAGTCCACGTTTCAAGGTTCCGCCTGACGCAGCATGCGGGCTCGTCGCATTGCGCAAACCAACTTGAGTGGGATGGAGAATGAGCACGGATTAAATTTAAGGCTTGCATTGGTCCGGTCTCCCGGGCGGATTATCCGCTCTCCTTGGGTGCGCTGGCTCTCCAGATCAAGAGTCCAGGCGAGCGAGCCCAGCGTTCCCGGCATGGTGTCAAGAACAAACTGGTTCGACCGATAGACCAGGAGCGCGAGCGTGAGTTGACTTGGTCGCAACGCTGCCCCATCTTAGTTCCGAGTTAACTCCGCACCGTGCCCGGCATGGTATCGAGAACAAATCTTAATCTCCACCCTGCCGAGCAAGGACGGTGCGATAGTCTGCATCTATTCGCACCCCAAAAAGAGCCGTTTTTTGACACGAAACCCAAGTGCAGCTCTAATTCTGGGGCAAAAGTGCCTGCGACCCGCATAAACACTGGCGAAGAAGCGCTTTTTCGCCTCTCGAAAAATCCGGAGAGCCAAGTGCAAAACCGGGGTTTTTGGGGATTTGTAAAATTGGCGCATTTGCCGACCCTCCACACCGCATCCCGACGCGCCAGCAGACTACGCCCCACGAAGCAAGCTCCCTTGCAGCCGGTTACTGAAGGGAAGCGACGGATGTACCGAGGATTAACTCGAGCGGCAATTGTAATATGGCCGTGTTTGCTGAAATCGACGATGGATATTGTCTTCAAACGTCACATCGTTCAGATCACCCAGCCGGAGGTCTAATGAAGAAGCTGTTTGCATTCGTGGCCCTGTTTGCGGCGCTGATTTTGCCGCATTTCGCCCAAGCCCAAATTCGGCTCTCCTTAAGCGATCAACAACGGTTTGACAGCTATTACTCCCGATGGCAGAACTACAAGGCCACCAACAACCAAAGTGAAGTCCGCAGCATGGAAGGCCGAATGCAGGATGTCTATCAGCATTACGGGATTCCAGCGGGCACTCCGTACCGCAACGTAGCGTCTGGCGGCGGCGGAACGTGGGGTACCGCACCGGGCAATGGCAGCCCAAGCCGCAGCGGCGACCATGATTGGAATAGACACCAGAGTGGCTATCATGACCGTGATTGGAGGCGCGACCACGACGGCGACCGGGATCAGGACAATGATCGGCGCCATGACCGGGGAAAGCACCGCGGTTGGTACAAACATCATCGGG
The DNA here is from genome assembly GCA_003225595.1 of Acidobacteriota bacterium. Taxonomy (GTDB): domain Bacteria; phylum Acidobacteriota; class Terriglobia; order Terriglobales; family Acidobacteriaceae; genus Gp1-AA124. The sequence goes on from QIAR01000438.1 coordinate 2,938, forward strand.
GTCACCGCAAAGATCACGACCGCGAAGATCATGACCACGATCACGACGATAAGCGCTGAGCTCCCGAAGCCGCGCTTCGGCATGTGTTGTTGAAGTTCTACCTTTGCAGGCTGCGTGCTCGTAGGCCGGCGCTACTCTTGCGCAGATAGCTCCACAGACTGAGGTGGGGGACAATGAATCACCCCTTTCACGAATCCGGTGCACCATCGGTGTTTTGGTGGATATTGATTACGGGTGGGATTGGCTTTGCTGCTGGGTTTTTTGGACCAATCGCCCTCAATCCTGAAGCGAACCAGGGACCGCTCGTGGGAATTTTTATTTCCGGTCCGGTCGGGGCCTTTCTCGGTTTAGTCCTGTATCTGCTTTCACGTCCCTTGCATTTCTCGGCCGCGCTTCAGTGGCAGGTGCTATGGGCATCTGGCGCAATTCTCGCCGTGGTAACACTTTCATTGTGTATGCCGGGACCCGCCTTCCGCGGATTCCTACTTGATGCCCAAATTCAAGGATGCAAGCCGTCGGAACAAGTAGCGGATGACGCAATTGCGTATTGGGAAAAACGGGTTGCCGGTGTTACGTGGGCCGCTCCCAGAGCGGGTTGGCAGGATGACGCGCGCCACCGGCTTCACGAGGATCAGGCCGTGGCGCTCGAGGTGATGGTTGTTCGAAAGCTCGGGATTTATGAGAGTAGAAAGCCGTGGGACAAGGGGGGCATCTCAGCGCGAGGTTGGTATCCGGAGAATGAACAAAAGTCCTACTACGCCCAATATGCCGGCGGTGCATGCGAAGATTATCCCCTGGGCTCTAGATCCGTGCGTTTCGTCTCCTACAACCCTCCGGGTATGGCTGGGAACGCGGAAAACTGGCCGCCAAGGCCATTACTGCCCGTGGGGGTTTTGTTAGAGTCTCTTACGGCTTTTCCCTCTAGGGATCGGATCACGAACCGATGCCGTCAAAAAGGCGAGATTGTTTACTTGTGGTCCCGATACTTGGCCCACCATTCGCAGAAACGCGTTACTGAAAGGAATCCGCCCTTTTGACGGAACGATGAGTTTCATACACACATATCAGCTTCTGGAATTTCCGACGTTTCGGAGGCGCCGCTCGATAATCTCCCAAGGAGAAAATCTTTTCTTCATCCCACTGCTGCTCGGCCCCGCTTCAGGCTGGCGCAGCAAGCACGAATACGTCGAAATCCGTTGTTGTAGGACAGCAGCAGTTGCCAGCGAAGACGGGTCGTGCAACTCAATAACAAGCACACGCGCGAGGAACAATATTCGACGCTCGTCCACGAGCTGGCCCATATCCATTGCGGTCACCTAGGGGGCGACGCTGACGGCTGGTGGCCGGACAGGAAGCGGTT
>QIAR01000108.1 GCA_003225595.1 Acidobacteriota bacterium
CCGGCAGGCGTCTTCGGCAGAGTCGCCAAAGCGGGCTGATTCGTAGTGGCGTGTAAACTGGGCGACTCTCTCCCGCAATAAACCATCCTCAATTGCCTTAGCGAACTCGACGGGCGTTTGCGACGGTGATTTGCGCCAGCCGCGGCGCGCCAGGAGACGCGTCATTTGTTCATACCAGATTGTGGCGGCGAATCGTGGAGAGCGTTCCGGATGGGCTCGCAATAGCCGGGCCCGAACGAGTAGCCGCAACCGGCGCGCCTTGATCAGCAACAACAGCGAAGTGGTGAACAGCGCTCCCAGCAAGCTTGATCGCCGGGGAGACTGCTTGACCCCATACTGTGTGCGCCGAGCGACATCGAGCAGTGCCGCATAATGGTGGCGAGCCCACTTCCTCATGTTTTCCAGCAGCAGCCGGCTGCCGCGCGCGGCCTCCTGGCCCAGCATCGCTTGGTGCGTGGAGTCGTAATTGATCACCCATTCCCGCCAGAAAGAGGCGAGGGCATCCAGGTACAGCATCGCGCGATTCCAGCCGCCCTGCATCTGTGACACCGCTGGCGGCGTTGGGTCAAAGCTCACCCAGGCATAACCGGGGAAATAGGCTTCCACCCAGGAATGCGCGTTTCGAGCGCGTACCACATATTGAGACGTGAGATCATTAAACTCGCCAGTGCGAAAGCCGTTGACGACTCGGGTGGGAATCCCCAGGGTACGCAACATCACCGCCATAGCAGAAGCAAAATACTCGCAGTGCCCCTGCTTACGATCGAAAAGAAAATTAGCTAAGGGATCCGCTGGCCTTATGCGCGGCAACTGCAGGGTGTAGCCATAACTCGACATCAAATAGCGCTCGATGGTTACCGCCTTATCGTAGTCGTTATCGGCAGCCTCAGTGACCTGCTGTGCCAATCCTGGGATGCGGACATCGAGTGTTGACGGCAACTGCAAGTAATCGAGCGACACGCCCGGCGGAGGGGTTCCAGACGCCCTTCGGAGCTGTGAGGCAGACGGTTGCGCGATATTGGAATCAGCTTGGTAGAGACTGACAGGACGTTGAAGATCGCGATCGTAAACCGCGCCGGCTCGATCGACCATCACCACGCGATAGTTGCCCGCCAGAGTGGCAGGCTTGGAAGCAAGGAAAAAGACGTTCGTGCCCACCGGCTCCATCATCACCCGATAGTGAATCGAGTGCACGGTGGGGAGCGCGGGCTCTTCATTCGCCTGTTCCCATGGCGGGCGCGCGGGCACGAGTGAGAAGCGTCCATCAGGCAAATGCAAGGCAGGTACCTGATCGAGGAGATTCGACCAACTGTGGCCATCAAAGCGGCTGAGTGCGACGCCACGCCATTTCAAGTCATAGGCGCCACGGGTGTCGCCGTCAATCTGAATATGCATGACAACGGAATTGGACTGCTGAATCTGGCCGATTTGGCCGAGTTGTACTCTGTCGCTGAAGCCGGTGGTCAGGTCGCTGGTAGGTGCGTAAGCACTCAGGTAGCGGGACGAAACACGAGGCAGAAGGAAAAAAATGAGTGATGCCCCCACCACGATCAGCATCATCAGCAAGGGCGAGGCACCGGCCAGAGCAAAGGCCATATGGCGGTAAGCCTGCCGGTCACCGGACTCCGTGGCATGGATGCTCGCCGAACTGGATGAGTGCCGCATCTCCATCAGGACGAAGGTCACCACCGCCATCAGCATGAACCCTGCGAACGACAGCAGGAAAATGCTATCCACGGTCAGCACAGCCGCTGCCAGGACCATCACGAAAGACAGGATGGCAAGCATGTAGTGGTCCCGCGGGCGCCACGCCGAGAAGAGCCTGACCACCATTCCGAACAGCACAAGATGGACAGTTGTTGTGAGAAAGCTGCCTGAGAGTCGAAAATAATCCACTAAATAAAATGCTACGTAGGCCAGCGTAAGATATGTGGTCCAGCGCTCGGGGATGTTCAGGGCGCGGCGTGTAGCCAAAAAGTAGCCACGAAGGAGGAGCGCGATCCCTACCAGCAGAACCGTGGCGAAATCGAGCCCCCCTGTGCTGGCCAGGGTTCCGAAACCGGTGAGTACGAGCAGGTAAAGTGACACCTCGAAGTAGCGCTGGATGGCGACAGGCAAGGCGATGGTGCCGGTTTTGAGGATCTCCGCCTGGAGCATGGTGTGCTGTCTATTGTTGGCTAGATTGGCGCGAAAAGAAAGAGCACAACGGGCGGAGAACCACAGGTCACAAAAGAGGAGCTTCCGCTTGAGAGAGGCTTAGTCTGCGAAGCAAAGTTTGGTCAGCGTTTCATGAACTCTGACTCGAATACGGCGGATGCTAAAATTGTTTAGGTCAGGCATCGGTCCCGCGCGACGCATTCCCGCCAACCCCGCCAGGTCCGGAAGGAAGCAACGGTAACGGGCTCTTGCGTGTGCAGTGGGTCCCCGGTGCCTGGCTTTTTTGTTGTGTTGCCTCGAGGAGTGCTTGCTGGCAAACCTCCAGTTGCCCTCCGGAATCACGAGACACACTGCTTAAAGTTGGACACAGCGGGGTACACTGCCTCAAAATAGCGAGTCTCATCCTGTATCCGGAGAACTCCAGATTGAACAAACTTATTCGCGCCAAGATCAGCGCTCTGGGCACCTACGTTCCACCCCGCCTGCTCACCAACGCCGACTTGGAAAGAATGGTCGAAACCTCCAATGATTGGATTGTTGACCGCACTGGGATTCGCGAGCGTCACATTGTCGACGAGGGTGTAGCCACAAGTGACCTCGCAGTGGAAGCAGCCAAGCTGGCACTGGCGGAACGAGAAATTGACTCTTCGGATCTGGACGCGATTATTGTAGCGACTGTTACCCCGGACATGTTTTTTCCCGCAACTGCGTGCGTTGTCCAGCACAAGCTGGGCGCGAAGAAGGTCTGGGGATTCGATCTTTCCGCAGCCTGTTCTGCGTTTGTCTATGGGTTGCAAGCAGGCGCGCAGTTCATCGCGACTGGTGCGCATAGTAAAGTGATGGTTATCGGCGCCGACGTGATGTCGTGCATCATCGACTACACCGATCGCGCGACCTGCGTGATTTTCGGCGACGGCGCGGGAGCGGTCGTGCTCGAGCCGGCCGAAGACGACTCGCTAGGAATGATTGACTTCATGCACGAAATTGATGGCGGCGGAGGTTGTTCGCTCTACATGCCCGGCGGTGGCAGCTTGCATCCTGCGAGTCATGAGACGATAGACAAGAAGATGCATTACGTTCACCAGGACGGTCAGGCGGTGTTCAAATATGCCGTACGCAAGCAGGCCGAACTCTGCGAAAAACTGCTCCAGCGCAACGGCCTGAAGGGTAGCGATATCAAGGCGTTCATTCCCCACCAGGCCAACAAGCGCATCATTACGGCAACGGCGGACCGGCTGGGCTTGCGGCCCGAGAGCGTGATTATCAACATCGATCGTTTCGGAAATACGACAGCAGCTACGATCCCGCTGGCCATGGAAACCGCTCGCCAGGAAGGCAAGTTGAAGAAAGGAGATCTGGTGCTGTTGGCTTCGGTGGGAGCAGGGTTCACGACCGGGGTTGCGCTTTTGCGGTGGGCTTATTAGGTATTTGTGTGCCGCTCTTGCCGGACTTGAAGTCCACCTCGGGATGAGTTCAATGTGACCAAATAACTCAGTACTGTTTTCTTATCTACGTTGATCCGCGTTAATTCGCGACGAAAAGAAGTGAAGTTTAGTTTAGCTTTTCCCCTTGATCTCTTCTCGCTTCTTGGCAGCCTCCAGCGGACGCACCGGCTCGGTCATGCGTACCGGGTCGAGAATCTCCTCAATTTCCTTTTCGCTGAGCAGCTTCTTCTCACGGACGATCTCGATGATGGAGCGTCCGCTGGCCACAGCTTCTTTCGCGATCTCCGCTGCTTTGGCGTAGCCGATATACGGGTTCAACGCTGTCGCCAATGAGACCGTTGCCTGCACATAGAACTCGCAGCGGCTTCTGTTGACGGTGATGCCTTCCACGCATCTCGTAGTGAACTGGCGCAGCATGTTCGAAAGGATCGTGATCGACTGCAGCACGCTGTAGGACATGGTGGGCATCATCACATTCAACTCGAGTTGCCCAGCTTGCACGGCCATCGCCACGGCAACATCATTACCGATCACTTGGAACGAAACCATTGCGGCTAACTCGGGCATTACGGGATTGATCTTGCCCGGCATGATGGATGACCCGGGCTGCAGGGCGGGCAGATTAATCTCGGCCAGTCCAGTGTTGGGACCGGAAGAGAGCAGGCGAAGATCATTCGAGATGCGGATAATTTCGAGGGCCAGATTGCGTAGTGCCGATGAGACATTCGCCATGGCAAAGTTGGATTGCATGGCATAGCGCATGTCATCCACGGGAACGAGCTTCTGCCCGGAGATGCGGGAAAGATTTTGGATTACCTTTTCGCGGTAATCAGGATGCGTGTTTATCCCGGTGCCGACTGCCGAACCACCAAGTCCCAGTTCACGCAATGAATCAGCAGCAATGCGGGTGGCTTCCTTCGCGCGGCGAATGGCCCCAGCGTAGGCTGCGAATTCCTGTCCCAGCCGCATGGGAACCGCGTCTTGCATGTGAGTGCGGCCAGATTTCAGAAACTCGTGGAACTCTTTGCCTTTCTTTTCCAGCGCCGAGATCAGCGAATCAAGTACGGGATAGAGCTCTTCCAGTTCAAGCAGCGTGGCCAGGCGCATGCCAGTAGGAAAAACATCATTCGTCGACTGGCCGTAGTTAACGTGATCATTGGGGTGGACGATGGAATAGTCGCCCAGGGTACCGCCCAAAATTTCGACGGCCCGATTTGCTATGACCTCGTTGCTGTTCATGTGGAAGCTAACGCCGGCGCCTGCCTGGAAGACGTCCACCACAAATTCCTTGTCCCACTTGCCCTCCTGGACTTCTTTAGCGGCCTGGATGATCGCATTGGCGCGCTTGTCGTCTAGCAAGCCGAGTTCCTTGTTAGCCTGGGCGGCGGCCTGCTTCACCATCCCGAAAGCGCGGATCAGCGTGGGATGCGCCCGAATGCCGGAAATTGGATAGTTCTCGACAGCACGCGCCGTCTGGATCCCGTAATAGACGTTCCCGGGAATTTCCTTAGTCCCGAGCGAGTCTTTTTCGGTGCGTGTGAGATTCGACGTCGCTGTAGCCATGTCATGCGCTCCTGAGAAGGGTGGAAAATTGAAAGCGAACCAAAAATTATAACAAGTGCGACCGCAGCCATTTATTAGGAGCAGTACATCGAAGTGCAATTTTGCCTCGAGAGCTCTTGGCCGCAGAACCCGCAAAAGTATCCCGGGACGCAAGAAGCCGGGACTCACTTATGTCCGATCACCACGTTAAAGAACGTGGGGGGCAACGCATAAAGTTCGCTCGAGCGGAAACCCGCATTGCGCAGCATTTGCTGAAACTCCGCGAACGTGTAGGCATCGCCGCTTGGCGTTCCTGCCAACATCGTCAGGCTGAAAGCGGCAGGCATTGGCGGAGAGACACGATCGCTGTTCGGGACGAATTCGAGGATAACAGCGCGTCCTCCAGGTTTGAGGGCGGGATACACTTTGCGCAGCAGCTCCTCGTTCGTTGGAGGATCAAAATGGTGAAGAAAATTTGTGATCAGCGCGAGGTCATACCCGTCGCCGTATTCGACATCAAACGCGCTGCCGGCGATGGTGTGGTAACGATCGGCGATGCCGGCCGCAATCGCGTTCTCCCGTGCGACTTCAAGGACATTCGCCCAGTCAACCGCCCAGATTTCCGCGTTGCGATTGTGCCGAGCCAGCGTGACCCCGAACAGTCCGTGGCCAACGGCCAGGCTCAGAACTTTCCATTTGTGACCTTCGTCGGCGTTCAGCAGTTTAGCCAAAAGCTCAGCCGGCATGGCCATCAGAGGCGCCATGCCGCGGGCGAAATCCACCCACATAGGATGCTCCGGGGCGAGGCTATGCTGTTCCCTGACTGTGCCGCCTTCGCGAACAGCTTCGGCAAGATCTTCGAACCCCTCTGTCGCCATGGGCGAGAGTAGAAACCTTATAGTGCCTCCAATATAGCCGGGCGAACGTCGGTCAAGAAACACGGCTGAGTCGCGCGTTAAGTCATACTGATTGGCATTCTTGGTGAGAAAGCCGATGATCACCAGGTAATCACACAAAATACGCGTACCCCGTTCGGAAGCTTTGCAGCGGCCAGCGATTTCCTGTGCGGTCTGCTTTCCTTCCGCGACGGCGGTAAAGATTTCGAGCTGGATCGCTGCCCTGAGCGCCTCGGTGCGTTGATAAGACGTTATGGTTTCAAAAAAGTGTTCTGGAGAAGGGAGCGGGCCCGATGCAGGTAGCGAAGACAAGGTTCTGCCTCTTCATATATGGAATCGGTGCGAATGCCGCACCGTCAACTATGTTTCCACGATCCCCGGTGATTTCGCAAGCAAAGCAAAGTGATTGGCGCGGGCGGGAAAACAAGTTTCGATGTGATCCCGCGGTTTCGAGACGAACTGGCGCAAAGCCGCGTGCTACAATCGAAAGTTTTTAGACGACCCGAGTTGTCATCCGTGCGAGGCTGCTGGGTTACACTCGGCTGATAGCGGCAGGACTCATTGCCTATCGACCAGATTCCCTCCACTCTTCCCCGAGTTCAGGCACATTCCCGACCTGACACTTGGACCGACGTTCTGATCGTTGGTGCGGGGCCGACCGGTCTGGCGTGCGCCATCGAAGCCCAGAAGCTCGGCCTGAAAGCGCTCATCGTGGAGAAGGGATGTGTAGTCAATTCCATCTACAACTATCCGTCTAACATGGTTTTCTTCACCACGCCGGAACTGCTGGAAATCGGTGACATTCCTTTCAGTACCGCGCACCATAAGCCCACGCGGCAGGAGGCGCTTGAATACTATCGGCGCGTGGCCGAGCATTATTGCCTGCACGTGCGCCAGTATCAGTGGGTGCAGACCGTTGTCGGCGAAGACAGAAACTTTCGCGTGACCGCTACTGACCGTTCCGGGGGGATTTATGATTACCGGGCCCGCAAAATTGTCGTGGCTACTGGATACTACGACCTGCCCAATATGCTGGGCATCCCCGGTGAGGATCTCCCGAACGTATTTCACTATTACCGCGAACCGCACCCATTCTACGATCACGACGTGGTCGTGATCGGCGGGAAAAATTCAGCGGCAGAAGCGGCGCTGGATCTGTGGCGGCACGGTGCACGAGTAACTCTGGTGCACCGGCACGAGGCGATGCATCATCACCTGAAATACTGGGTTAAGCCTGATATAGAAAACCGTATCAGTAACGGTGAGATCACAGCTTATTTCAATACCATGGTGCAGGAAATTGGAGTGGACTTTGTGATCGTGAATACTCCGGAAGGCCCCCTCCGTATGGAAAACGATTTTGTCTTCGCCCTGGTGGGATACCATCCCGACTACGATTTCTTGCGCAGTATCGGGATTGAGCTTTCGACCGAGCAGTGCCGGCCGGTTTGCGACCCGGAAACGCTGGAAAGCAACGTGCCCGGCGTTTACGTGGGAGGAGTGATCGTAGCGGGCTCCAGGACGAACGAAATTTTCATCGAGAACGGGCGATTCCACGGCAAACAGATCGCGGCAGATTTGCAACAGAAGCTGGGGCGGGGGACGCCAGAGTAGCACAGAATCACCGACCAGCGACTATCGGCTAGCGACTGCCTTCCTTTAGCAAGTACTCTTTGACGAACATCACTGTCGCGTAGAGCTAGTAATCCAGGTTCTTCTTCTCATGGAAGCCGTGTCCTTCGTCCTTGGCGAATATCGGCTTCGGTGACCTGCTTGGGATAGAAGGTCAATAGGGTACGCGCGCGCCGCCAGACATTTTGCCCACAAGAGTTTTCGCCCTGTCTCGAATCGCGTTGGAGATCAGCATCTCGCGCCGTGTAGGATGCCAAGTGGTGAGATTGGCGCCACGAAAGTTGTTGTAGCGATCACGCTCTCGGCAAGGGATCTGGCCGAAAGAGATCCAAAGCAGAAAGCGGAGTCTAGGCCGGCGGCGTCAGACTCCGAGACAAGGTTAGCTTTTTTTGAGAGTGTCTCTTTCAGTCGCTGAAGTGGCGCCGCACGAGGGTAGCCAGTCCGATCAGGCCAGTGCCCAGAAGAGCCAGAGTGCCGGACTCGGGTTTAACGCTTGCCCGAGCCGTAGCGTTTGCCAAGGCAGATCCAGAGAGAAGCGTGATAATCGTCAAAAGGAATGCAAGGTATTTCATACTTCGGTAAACCATCAGCCGGCTATCCCCCTGTAAACAGATAACAGCAACTTGGGTTCCATGTTACTGATCCCGAAAATGATAAGTCCGGCCGGAAGGCCTTGATGGATAAGGCTTTTGCCCACACTGCGGGTAAAGTTTTCCACCGGGAAGTTGGTAAGGTGCAGTTTCTTTCACACTTAGAGTGTATGGATTGCCTTGATCGAGATTGGCGAAGCCGGAAGGGACCTGCGATGTGGCATTGAGACAAGGGTTCGAAATAAGTCGAGAAGGGGCGTGACGAAATCAAATCGGGTATCTTGTAGCAAAGTAGCGGGAGGAGACTCGCTCCCCGTCATGGATCCGGCACCGGAAATGGAAATCAACTCGATTTCGTTCTCCTCGTATTTGCGGCTGCTTCGTCAAAACCGTAACTTCCGCCGATTATGGACTGCACAAATCGTCAGCGAAATCGGGGACTGGTTCTATACCCTCGCCATCTACAGTCTGTTGCTGCAATTGACTGGTCGTGCAGGATCGGTCGCGCTGGCGCTGGTCTTACAGGTACTGCCACAAACATTCATTGGCCCTCTGTCAGGCGTAGTCAACGACCGCATCCGGCGCAAGCACGTCATGATCGCAGCTGACTTGGCGCGCATGCTGATCGTGCTGGCTATGTTGTTAGTACGCTCTGTTTCTATGGTATGGCTGGTCTACCCGTTGCTTCTGCTGGAAACGATCATGGCGGCTTTTTTTGAGCCGGCGCGCAGCTCTGTCATTCCCAACATAACAACGCGTGAGGACGTAGTCCTGGCAAACACGCTTTCCTCCACTACCTGGTCCATGAATCTGGTGCTGGGAGCGACTCTGGGTGGCTTGGTGGCCGCACTGCTGGGGCGCGATGCAGTTTTCGTGCTGAATGCGCTTTCTTTTCTTGCCTCGGCTCTGTTGATTCGCGGAATGCGCTTCCAGGAACCGCACGCGGAATTGGCGGCGCCGCTACGTGCGCATGACCTAGTGGATTATTGGCCGATCGTGGAGGGCATCCGGTACGTGCGCAGGGATTTCCGTTTACTGGCGACCGTATTTGTGAAAGCCGGGATGTTTGTGATCGGGCCTAGCTGGGTGGTGTTTACGGTGATGGGACACCGCGATTTCCCGGTACGGTGGCATGGTTTGGAGCCGCAACGTGGCGCGATGCTCGGAATGAGCTTGTTGCTTGGGGCTCGTGGGTTAGGAGCGCTCATCGGCCCTCTCATTTCGGCATCCTGGGCGGGTCATCATGAAAAACGGCTGCGGTTGGGGATCCTGCTGGGATTCTTGGCGGAAGCGTTGGGCTATGCGGCCCTCGGTGGGGCGGGCACTCTTTGGCTGGCATGCACTTGCGTAGTGCTGGCCCACTGTGGAGGTTCCACTGTGTGGGTCTTTTCCACGACGCTGCTGCAGCTCAACACCGATGATCGTTTTCGCGGGCGAGTCTTCGCCGCCGACCTCGGATTTTCCATGCTCACGATCGCAATTGGGGCCTATTTGGCAGGACTCTTCCTGGACTGGGGTGTTGCGGCTCGTACCGTGGCGAGTGTCGCGGGACTGCTGATGCTGTTGCCCGCGGCAAGCTGGGCATGCGCGATGAGGTCGTGGAAGGAAACCCCCGCGACTGCGGCTGCAGGAACAGCAGACTAAGTCGCGATCGCACGTGCCAAATCGAGGCTGTCCTTGGAGTTTAAAGAATCGCTGTAGAGACGCACTTGCCGCATCTTGCGGAAACGTTGCAAGCAACGTCTCTGCACGGGATATTTCTTATGCCTGGTAGAGCCGATCAATTTTCGCCGCCATGATGAAGTCACTCTCGGTCAGGCCGTCGATCTTGTGCGTCCACAGCGTGATTTCGGCCTTGCCCCAGGTCAGCAGAATATCCGGATGATGGCCCTGTTCTTCTGCCACTTCTCCTACACGATTCACAAAATCCAGTGCCTTCTGAAAATTGGGGAAGGTGAAGGTGCGGGTGACATGGTGTTCGTTCACGACCTTCCAGTGGGCCCATTCGGGCACTTGACGGTGAATATCGGCAAGTTCCTTGCCCTTTAGCGGAGGCACTCCGCCGCGGCACGGGACACAGGTTTTGCTGGCTAGCTCTGACATTCGTTCATTCCTGGACAATACTTCATTTTACTTCCCAGAAACTTGGGATCGCCACCCCTCCAACTCAATTTCAACAGGAGTAAATGGCGATCCGTCAAGAGAGACAATTTTAGAACGGAATATCTTCGTCCGTGATCGGTGTCGATGCCGGCGCCGTCTCCGGTTGCGGTACGCGCTGGTCAAATCCGCCAGCCGCAGCGCCGCGAGTGCGACCGCCGGATTCCTCGCCTGTGGCTTCGCGCCCGCCGAGCAATACGAGGTCCTGAGCGATAATCTCAGTCATGTACTTCTTCTGACCGGTTTCTTTATCGTCCCAGGAACGGGTCTGTAGCCGCCCTTCGACGTACACCGAGCGCCCTTTTTTCAGGTATTCGCCCGCAATCTCAGCCATACGTTCCCAGCACACTACCTTGTGCCATTCAGTATGGTCCTGCCACTCACCTGAGGTCTTGTCCTTCGTACGATAGTTGGTTGCAATGCTGAATGTGGCTACGGCGGTTCCGCTGGGCGTGTATTTGACTTCGGGATCCTTGCCCAGATTTCCTAACAGAATGACTTTGTTAACGCTCTTGCCTGCCATATGAGGGCTTCTCCTTGAGCCCCTTTTTTCCAAACCTTGGCTTCAATGATGGGCCGGGAAAATGTCCAGGTGCAAGATTAAAGAACTATGGGTTAGGGGCTGGATGCCCAATATATCAGAAATCCCGGCCTTTACTTGAACGGAGAAAGCATTTAAGCGCAGGGAGCGCAGAGGTCTCGCGGGGAACGCCAAGAGACATTGCTTTGCGATCTTTGCGAATCCTCTATGAACTTTGCAGTTAAGTGCTTCGAAAACAGGCAGATCACATCGTTCTGTGACTCGGGTATAATCCGTACTATGGCAGCACCGCCAGTCGTCAATAAACCCGCCGGGATGGTACCCGACGAGGAAAAGTTCGAACCCAAGTCCAAGGGCCTTACTACTCCTCGCAAGAAGAAGCCGAAGGAGTTAGCTGTAATCACTGAGTGCTGCACGGGATGCGCAGGTTCACCCGCATGCGTGGAGTACTGCCCGGTCGAGGACTGCATGTTCTGGGTGCCGGATGAGGACAACCCGCCGTTTGGCCGCATCCAGGTAGATCCAATCCTGTGTATTGGTTGCAAGAAGTGCACCAGCAAAGGCCCGGACGGCTCGTTCCTGGATGGTTGCCCCTGGGACGCGATCGTGATGGTGGATACGGCCGAAGTGGAGAAGGAAGTCGGGATTATGCCGATTTAGCTGTCAGCCCTCAGCTTTCAGTCTACGGACGCGCGCTGCAGGCGCGCGTTTTGGTTTTATGCATTGCCTTTCCGTTGCAGGTCAAGGCATGTCCGCTACGCGCCCCAGATCCTTCGCGAACTGGGGATGATGCCTGGGAGGAAGTTAGGGATCTAGGTGTCTGGGACCTGAGCAGCTGAAAGGTACGCGCAGGGCTGACAACCAACCCCAGCAACCACCGACTAAGGCTTTGTCCTCTCGTGGATTGCTTTTTCCGTGAGCACAGCCTGCTGACGCACGCGATCAGGGATGTCGGGTAATTCGCGCTCGTACGGGACAACTGCTGACACGTCGTCCGGCTGGCCGACCAGATACAGGGCGCGCAGGGCCTCCCAAACTTGTTCAGGGGCGGGATCGACCGCCGCGACTTCAGCACCTGCAGCTACGCTCTCGCCGATCTGCACGGAGAGCGACCGGATTCGGCCGGGAATCGGCGAGCGCACTTGGATGGTTTGTGAACCATCCTCAAGCTTGGCAATCAGTCCCCCTTGATGGACTGCGGTACCCAGTCTAGCGGCGTCGATCACTTTTCCCGACTCCGGAGCCGTCACCTGCGCTGGGTTCAGAAGCGCGACAATGTGAGGTCTCCCGGTTGCATCACCAAAGCGCACCAGCGAAAGTGCGGCGTTGCCACGTACCATGAGCGAAGGATCACTCAGCATTTTGAGCAGTGCAGTGTGGAATTCGGGACTAGACGTGTCCTGCCCCATGACCCAGGCGTCAGTGTTGCGCACTTCTTCTACGGAGTACGAACCCAAACGCACCACTTCAGGATAAAACTGCGTCACGCCTTGATCCCGTTTTGCCATGCGCTCGCCAATCTGCACCAATGCGTGCTGGATGTGGCGTGGATGTCTTTCATCCCGCAGGTATTCGGTTAGCTGCTTTTGGGAGAGTTGCCGACCAAACCAGGTGTTCCACCAGAAAAGAAACGGCATCAGTACGATAAGCCATGCCGTGACAAAGAAAAGAATGCCGTGGCCCGTGGACATGCGGCGGCGGTTTTTTCGGTGCTCACTCGAAGATTCACTGCCTGGATCGGGGGGGGACACGATCTGGGTCGGGGATTTTGGTTGAGTGGACATTTTGTTTGCGAGAAAAATAGTAGCAGATTCGCTGTTGTAGCGGTGTCGGGCTTCAGGCTTACATCCCCAGAAGCAGCTCAGGAAGCCCTAAACTGCGCAGCACGCAGAGAACTGATCGCCGAGGTCGCAGACAAACATATTCAGTTGTTGGTCTTCAGAAACGCCGCAACTCTGCAACGAGCTGTGGATTACCTCGTAAAACTCTCTTCCTTCTCTTCTTAACCTCGGCAAACTCTGCGGTAAGGACTTGGCTGGCCGAGGCCTAGGCCTGCCGATCTAACCGAAGTCCCGAGCAAGGCCGAAGGGAAGTAGAAGTGTGCGCTACTCAACTACATCGGCGTCCAGAACACGATCCTGCTCGAGGTAATGAGACACAGCGTACTGACCCAAAAGCGGCGTCTGTAACCGGATCTCCGCGCCGATCCATTCGCCTTTGACGTGCAGCGCGTTCAAGGGATGGTTGCAACGCCCGCCGCTGCCGAATTGAGGACCGAAATCCGCGCTCTGGATTTGATCGAACTGGCGAATCTGCCGCCAGGCTTCGTCGCCTACCGTGCCCGACACATCGATCTTCAGCCTTACGGTGGACATAGCTACGCAGCAAACAGGTGGTAGAGCATGAAGTAGATCACTACTCCCGTGACTGACACATACAGCCATATTGGATAAGTCCAGCGGGCGATGGCACGGTGGCGATCGAAACGTTCCCGTAGTGCGCGAGTCACGGTGATGATCACCAAGGGTACGGTTACGGCAGCCAGAATCGTATGGGAGATCAGGATACTGAAATAGACGGGACGGGACCAACCCTGTCCCTGAAAGTGCACGGAACCGACGTGCGCGTGATAGTAGACGTACGAAATAAGGAACAGCGTGGAGGTGACAAGGGCGGTGAGCATGAGGACGCGATGGGGGGCCATGCGTCCGCGCTTGATGAACCGGTGTCCGATCACCAGCAGCACAGCACTCGTGCCGTTCAGTGTGGCGTTGATGACGGGGAAGATGGCGTAATCGGCTCGTATCTGCATCAGGCCGCAGGCTTGGTTGTACGGCGGTTGACCATCATGAATGCCAGCGCAAACATGAACAGCGAAAACAGAACCAGGGTTGCCATTGAAGCGGGAAGTGGAAATGCTTCCCGGCTGGATGGATACAACAGATTCCGTAGCGCCTCCACCCCGTACGTCAGGGGATTTATGTACATCAGGTCTCGGATCCAACTCGAGGCGCCCGCCAGCGGAAACAATGCTCCGGAGAGCAGCCAAAGGGGGATCAGGAACAGGTTAATAATTGCATGAAATGCCTGAGTCGAATCCATCGGCCAGGCTATGGCAAATCCCAGTGCTGTAAGGGCAAAAGAGACCAGGAGCACTGTGAGAACCACGAGCAGGAACTGGATCAGAGTCATGTGCACCCCGACAAATGGCGCAAAAGCTAGGAAGATGAGTCCCTGAACTGCCGAAAGCGTCGTGCCCCCCATCACTTTTCCCAGCACGATGGACGAG
>QIAR01000439.1 GCA_003225595.1 Acidobacteriota bacterium
TGGCCGGGCGCTAGGCCGAAACCTGGGCGCCCCTGCACTGAGCTTCTCCGTCGTATTACTTACTCGAATCCGGACCTATTGCTTCAGAAAATCCACGGTGAGCGTTCTCCCGGAATCGGTTTCAATCGCCAGGATTTCCTTTCCGCCGTTAACAACCACGAAGTTGAAGTTTAAATCGCCACTACTGGTGCTGAACGAGCCGGTGCAGTTGGAACTCACGGCATAAGTGCCACTGAGCGTTCCCTGAGAGATGGCGCCGTTGTCGCTGGCGGTAAAAGAGGCAGCCCAATTCCCCGCGCCGTTGAATACGGCTAATCCCACAAACGCGTCTGGAAGGAACCGGGAGCTGCTGGTTTGCGAACCGCCGCCTGAGGTGCTAAAACCGTACCCGCCGGTCAAGGTGGCCGCTGTGCAAGAAGCCTGAGCTGCCGGTGTGGTGACGAGCAAGGCCGCGAACAAGAGCGCCGCGGTTGCGAATACAAGCCTGAATTTCATGGTGTCCTCCGCTTCAAACCGGAATTTCCTTTTTGACCCCAAAACGTTTTTCATAGCATTTCTCCTCGTGTCCGAGGAAGACTCCCTCGGCATCCAGCGCCCCTTTTACTGGCAGAATCGGCAAAAGTCTTTAGGGACGGCTAAGGTTTTCTTGAGGTTTTGTTAAGACCGGGAGTTTTAGGGCTTGAAAAAGGGGTTATAATTGCTGCCGCTTTCCCCCTCGTCTGGGAGGGCGTCATGGATGGCGACTTCCGAGTGGGGCCCTGGTTGGTCCAGCCCAACCTGAACACTGTCTCCCGTAACGGCACAGCCATTCGTCTTGAGCCGAAGGTGATGGAGGTCTTAGTGTGCCTGGCTGGGCACGCTGGTGAACCCCTACCCAAGGAAACCTTGCTGCGAGCGGTCTGGCCGGATACATTCGTCAGCGAGGCCGTGCTGAGCCGGTGTATTTCCGAGCTCCGCCGTGTCTTTGAAGATGACGCCCGAGAACCACGACTTATTCAGACCATCCCGAAGCGAGGATATCGGCTGGTAGCCCCGGTCGAGCCGGTTAACGACACGCAATTTGAGCTCAGGCACACTGAGACATCGGTGAGCAGTCAAAACTCGCGAATCGTCGCAATGACTCTCAGCAGTATCGCTTTGCTTTGCGGTCTGCTGATCGCTTTCGACGTGCGCGGTCTACGAGAACGGTTGGTTGGGAGCAGGATGCCGCCCATCCACTCTATTGCTGTGCTGCCGCTGAAAAATCTCTCCGATGATCCCGCGCAAAAATACTTCGCCTATGGCATGGCCGAAGAGTTGATCACCGATCTCTCACAGATGAGCGGCCTGAAGGTAATCTCCCATACGTCTGTTAACCGATATCAAGATACCGATAAACCCGTTCCACAGGTTGCTCGCGAGCTGGGTGTGGATGCTGTAGTAGAAGGGGCGGTGCAACGTTCCGGTGATCGGGTTCGCATCACTGCGCAGTTGATCTACGCACCCCAAGACTCAAATCTTTGGGCCCGGACCTACGATGGTGATCTCCGGGACGTACTTGCATTGCAGAGTACGGTCGCGCGTGAGATCGCAGATGAAATCCGTGTCAAGATGACTCCACAAGAAACGGTTCGGCTGACTAAGGCCCGCCCGGTGCTTCCGAAGGCTCTGGAGGCATATTGGAAGGGTCACTATCATCTATCGCTGCTTCAACGCGAGCGGTTCGTCCAAGGCCGGGAGCAATTTGCCCGTCGAGAGCTTCGCGACGCGCTCGCAAATTTCGAAGAGGCCATTCAGATCGATCCCACCTATGCTCCGGCTTATCTCGGATACACGAGTGCGGTTGTCGAGTTTCAGTATGGGTGGGATCCCCACACCGATCTGACGCCGAAACGTAAGTGGGCACTCATGAAGGCGCTGGAGTTGGATGACACCCTGGCCGGAGCCCATTTGGGGCTGGCAGAAGATCTCTATGCCCAGTGGAACTGGACGGGCGCAGAGAAAGAATACAAGCGTGCGCTTGAGCTCGATCCAAACTCTGCGACGGCTCACTGGTGCTATGCGGGGTTCCTCTACTCGATGGGAAGGGTGCAGGAAGGGCTAAAGCATCATGAGCTACAAGTGCAACTTGATCCGGACTTGGACCATACCGATCGCTTCCCTACGTTATCGCTTAACCAGCAGATCGAACAGATGCGGAGATTTATCGAGACCCACAGCGGAGCTGCACTTGAGAACTACTGGCAGCTCTACCTTTTGCTGGCCAAGGCGGGACGGCACAAAGAAGCCATCGATGAAATGGAGAGTGGATTGACGCGTTTCGGCTGGACAGAGTCCGCCAAGGCGCTCCGACGTGGCTACGCGCAGGGTGGCTATCAGGGCGCTCTCCGCGAAGCGGCAAAGAGCTTGGAGGCAAAGGCTAAACACAACGAGTACTTCCCGCCTAATGTGCTCGCTTACCTTTACGGAGTTCTGGGTGACAAGGACCGCGCTTTTGCCTGGATGGAAAAGGCCTATGAAATCCACGAGGGATCGATTGCGAGCATGAAAGTCAATCTTGACTATGAGCCACTGCGTTCCGACCCAAGATTTGCAGCGATGCTCCGGCAGGTTGGGCTGCCTGAGTAACTACCGCTACGTCCGTCGCTCGTTGTGGAAATTGGGGCATCACCGTGGTGCGCAAGAGTGAGAACACATGGCTGGCCGAAGTACCTCGATCATCTACGTGGCCGGTATTTTCCTGGGTCTTACTGTCAGTGCTTCGTCCCAGACCCAGACCACCGGCCGCATCACCGGCACGGTAAAGGATGCGCAGGGCGCAGTCATCATCGGCGCACAAGTAAGCATTGAAAATCCCGCCACCGCGGACAAGCATTCGGTGACGACCGACACCTCCGGCAACTACTCCATTCTCCAGCTTCCGCCAGGGGCATACGATGTCAGGATAAGTGTCCCTGGGTTCACTCCGGCGGTGTTCCATGCGGTGACAATCGGCCTGGCTGAGACCAGCACCATCAACGCAAGCTTACAAATTGCACAGAGCAGCGTCGCGGTTACCGTAAGCGGCGCGCCACCTGTGGTGCGCGGCGACAGCTCTGAGCTTGCCTCCACCATCGACTCGCGCAGCTTGGAGACTTTACCTCTTCCCACACGCAATTTCCTGCAGCTACTGAGGCTCGCGCCGGGAGTTTCCGCGCCGCTCTCCAACAACAGCGCCGTTGGCCGCAACTCACCTAACGTCTCCGTCAACGGGTCGCGGGTGACGCAGAACGGCTACCAGATCAACGGAATCGATGCCACCGACATCTCTCTGCATGTCTTCGCTGATGTTGCCATTCCCGCGCCGGAGAGCGTCATCGAAGTGAACGTGCAGACCTCTCTGTACGACGCTTCTGTCGCGGGTGCGGGTGGCAGCGTGCAAGTGGTTACGAAGAATGGCAGCAATTTCCTGCATGGGGCCGCGTATGAATATTTCCGCAATGAAGCTTTCAACGCCAATGATGCCAATCTGAATGCCGTGGGCCTGGGCCGCCCGGTCATGAGGCGCAACGTGTATGGGGCCACGCTGGGCGGCCCGCTGCGCAAGAACAAAGCATTTTTCTTTCTTTCCTATCAGGGCACGCGAGATGCGAACGGAGCAACTGAGCAAAGCTTGTACAAGAGCGTGCTCATTGCGCGTGGGTTGACGGACGACCGCTCGGCGGCGACTCTGATGAATATCTTCGGAGTGCCCTCAATCGACCCGATTTCCCTGAAGCTGCTGAACCTCACACTTCCGAACGGACACTTTCTGATTCCTACACCGCAAACTGCTGACGGATTCGTAACAGGCACAGCGCTCTCCACCTACTACGAACAACAGTTCAACACCAATGTCGATTACCGCATAACTTCGAGAGATCTGACAACTGGCAAGTTCTTCTTCGCCCATTCTCCGCTTTTCAGCGCAATATCTGGATCGAATTTCGGTACGCCCTCCAGCCTCCCTGGTTTCGGCGCGTTTATCAGTGTCGATAATCGCGTGCTTTCGCTGCAAGAAATTCACACTTTCAGCCCGACCGCCGTGAACGAGGCGCGATTCGGCTACAGTTTCCTGCGGCATGATGAAGTACCGCAGGAGTCGGTACACGACAGTTCTCTGGGCATGCAGCGCTCGAACGCTGGCCAGTATCCCGGCTTGCCGCTGATTGTGCTGGGTCGCGATGAAGGCGCCGCATCCATTGGGACCTCCGATATCACCTATCGCGGCAACATGCCGTCGCTGTCGTTTGCCGATATTGTCTCGCTGCAACGGGGAAAGCAGAACATCCGGTTTGGAGGTGAGGTCCGTCACTCTGAGTGGCGCGCGCGGGCAGGAGTTTTTTCTTACGGCGAAATTGATTTTCCGACCTTCGATGACTTCTTGGTCGGAAACACCGGCGCCTCACAAATCCGCGACGGAACCTTCGGCTTCGCCCACCTCGGCACGGGGCTGACACAACGAGACTTTATAACGGCTGACTACCATCTCTTTGTTCAAGATGACTGGAAGATCTCTCCGAAGTTTACGGTCAATCTGGGTTTGCGTTACGAGCTGGATCCGCCACCCTATGATTCCCAAGGTCGCATCGGGGGCTTCGATCCTGCACTCTACAAGCCCAGCATGGAAGTCGATGGCAACGGCCTCCCGGTGGGGCCACCGGCCGCGGGCATCACTGAGGCGGGAAATGCGCTTCCGCAATACAGTTTGCCGGACGTAACCAGAGTCGGAAAGCGTATGGTGAAAAGTATTGATCCGAACAATTTCGGCCCGCGCATCGGTCTGGCCTGGTCACTGCTGGACTCGGGCCGGCTGGCCCTCCGCTCTGGATATGGCATTTTCTATTCGCGACCATCGTTCTTTTATCTGGCCTTGGGATACTTTTCCCCGCCATTCTTCCTGGATTCCGACACATCGGGGCAGCCTTTCAGCAATCCTTTTAAGACTGCACCGCCGGACAACAGCTTTCCTCTCCTCCAACCTGGCAACTCGGTCAGCGCGGGCGTGATTGACCGTAACGCCCGCACCCCCTACACCCAACAATTCAACACCAGTGTGCAATATGAGCTATTGCGAAATACGACGTTGCAGATCGCCTATGTCGGCTCACGTGGGGTCAAGCTGTTTCGCGTGGTCGCTCGAAACCAGGCACGGATCGCCAGCCTGGACCACCCGATCACAAACGCAGTGACTGGCCAGGTAATCACAGACAATTCAATTGAAAATGTATCCCTGCGGGCGCCCATGCAGGGGGTGAGCACCGCATTTTTCGTCCTGAACGAATCGACGGCGCAATCCACATATCATTCTCTTCAGGCAACTTTGAACCATCGGTTTTCCCGCGGATTGCAATTCTCAGCTTCCTACACGTTCTCAAGATCAATTGACAACGCTTCTAATCCAGGCGGGGGCGCAAATTCCGACGGCTCTCTGGATCGCAGCGGCGGGCTCGACACCGCGAATGTGTGGGGTAATCAGCTGGACCCTCGCGGGAATCGCGGGATTTCCGATTTCGATCGCAGTCATTATTTTGTACTCAACTACATTTGGAATGTGCCTGAACCGTCGTTTGCACATGGTTCAACCGTGGAGCGGCTCCTGTTTTCGAACTGGCAACTTTCAGGCATTGTGACCGCCATGTCGGGTCTGCCGGTGGACATTTTCGACCCCGGAGGTGGTTTTCTTTATGGACTATTCCTTGGAGCGCGTCCGAACTGGGCGCCAGGCGCAAACAGTAAGGCTGCGATGAGCAAAGTTCCCGTAGGCTACTACTTTAACCCTTCAGCTTTTTCCCAGGCGCTAGTGCAACCAGGCCAGCCGATACCGAGCGCAGACGACCCCACGGCTTTGGCGAGTGACCAGGGAACCGACATCGGCAATGTTGGACGCAATGTCCTGCGTGGGCCAGCTCAGAGCAACATCGATTTTTCGGTTGGTAAGCGCTTTCCTCTGACCGAGTTGAAAGGCATAGAATTCCGTGCGGACTTCTTTAATCTACCGAATCACGCGAACCGAGATAATCCCGTCAGTGACATCGGCAATGCCGATTTCGGGAAAGTCCTAAGCTTCAGCTCCAGCCCGCGAATTGTCCAGTTTGCACTGAAGTTCACCTTCTAACAGCCAATCCCCACCGGTTCCGTTTACGTAGGGTTTTACCTAGAAAGTCGATGGCGCCAGTAACCTTCGACCTTGGCCTGGCTCGCCCGCGGGCTGCAGCGTACCACTTTCATCCCTTTGCGGGTGGCAGCCGCCCATGACCAATTGAACGAGGCGCGATTCGGCTACAGTTTCCTGCGGCATGATGAAGTACCGCAGGAGTCGGTACACGACAGTTCTCTGGGCATGCAGCGCTCGAACGCTGGCCAGTATCCCGGCTTGCCGCTGATTGTGCTGGGTCGCGATGAAGGCGCCGCATCCATTGGGACCTCCGATATCACCTATCGCGGCAACATGCCG
>QIAR01000500.1 GCA_003225595.1 Acidobacteriota bacterium
GGGTGCACATGATTACGTGGTCCACAGCTTGCACGCGGAACGGTCGGGCGATGTCGGGTACGACACGGGCGCCTACAACGTGACTCTGCGCAACCGAGTAGTGGAAGGCAATTATCTGGTTGGGGTGAAGCGGATCGATGGACGGTGGAAGATTGTTGCTCACGCCAGCGTGGCGAATCCGGCGGAGAAGCCTTAACAGACCATACATGAAAAATTTGCTGGATCTGGTCTCTTGCACTAACTGAAGGCTGACCACTGCTGGCTGACGGCCTAATTTATGAAGTGGCGCTCACTCGAAGAGTCCGGTCCCTGGCAGGACACGCGTCCGCTGCGCGAGCTGTTCGCTGAACGGAAGGCGCTCATTGCCAGATACGTTCCGCCCGAGACGCAAGCCATCCACGCACAAGTGATCGCCGAATTAAAGGAAAAAGGCCTCGCGGGCCGTATCTTACTTGTCGGCGGCAAATTCCTCGCGTTCACACTCAAAGATCACAACGACAGGCCTGTCTCTTCCGTCGAACTACTAAGCAAAGGCGGCCGGCTCGTCATCTGCTTCTTCCGCGGGCGCTGGTGCCCTTTTTGCGTTGGCCAACTGGAGGCAATGAACCCAATCGTTCCACAGATCGAGCAAGCCCGAGCATCGCTAATCGCCATCTCGCCACAGACAGTTAAGCAGTCGTTCTTCATGTACGACCAGCACAAACTCCGGTTTCCTTTGCTCAGCGATCCGGGAAATCAGCTAGCCCGCCAGCTCGGACTTGTCTACCGCGTTCCCGACTACCAGCAAGCCGTCTACAAACGCACGTTCGTCAACTTGCCGTTCGTCAATGGTGACGACAGTTGGGAGCTACCCATCCCTGCGACCTACATCCTCGATTGCGAAGAGACGATCCTCTACGCGTCAGCCAATGAGGACTACACAGAGCGGCCGGAGCCTGCGGAGATACTCAAGTCGTTGGAGATGCCTAAGCGAATCAAATAGGCGGCTCTTTCTTGTCTAGCGAGGCGACAAATCAGGGTGATAACTCGGTCTTCCGCGTAATTCTCAATTCCTACTGCTTTCCCGTGAGCTGCCGGATCAAATTCACCTCCGCCTGTCGATATGGTGTTCCGTCGGGACGCAACACCTCGTGAAACCATACCGGCGGCTGGTCTCGAACATAGGGATGTTCCCATGAGTCCCACGGCAAATACGTCTGCGTCTTGCCGGCGACAAATCCCCAATTGATCGCTCCGACCCGCTCCTGCTTCGCAATCGGCAACCCCGTGTCAAACGTGCTGCCCACCAGGTGTAATTATGAAAGGTGATGATGTCGGACTCGCGCAGTTGAATCTGCTGCAGTTCACCAAGGTTTGCTCCATCCGGCGAGGTGTCGACGGCCCACACCCGCTGGTGAGAGGCTGCATGGGATTCGCCTCGCGCGCCCACTCGAACGCCTGCGGCAAAAGCGCCGTCACTCGGGCGGTCTTATCTTTCTCTTTCAGTTCTTCTTTCGGATAGCTTCCGGCGTTATCACCGCCGGGCTCGTTCCACACGTCCCATGCAAGAATGCGGTCGTCCTTGGCGAAGGCTCCTACCACGCCTTGTACGTACGCCTTCAGCCGCGGGTATTGATTTGCGTCCGCCAGCGCCGTCGCGCCGGGACTCTGCACCCAGCCTGAGTTGTGAACCCCTGGAGTCGGTGGATGCTGCGGGCCTAGATGAGGTAACGGATCTCAGCATAAATCGAAGAGCACAAACATGGGACGGATGTGATGCCGGGACGCGATGGTCAAGAATCGGTCAATCCGCTTCTTAAAACCATCTGCATCGTGCTGCCAGAGCAAGTCGTGTAGAAAGACGCGCATGGTGTTCATGCCCATCGCTTCGGCCCAGGTCAATTCGGTATCGATCTGCACGGGATCGAAGGTCGCCTCCTGCCACATTTCCAACTGGTTGATCGCCGACTTGGGAACGTAATTACTTCCGACCAACCAGGGCTGTTGCGCGTACCAGGCATTGGCCTTCTGCTCCGGCCAGCGCGCGGTTTGCGCCCACACGAAACTCGTGCACAAGCTGACCGCGATCAACATTGCCCTCATGAAAACAGACCCGAGTTTTTTCACGGTGTGTGAACTCCGCTGGCATTTATATGTTAAGGGTTCAGGACGTATCAATGCCGTGGTTTTGCGCCTACAGAAGCTCGCCTTTGAGTTCGTCCGGGACCAGTTCCTTGTGCCGCCGATACACCGGACACAGAACATGCTGTCCGAAGTCATAGAACAGATGGCCTACCGCCGTTGTGAATTTCTTGTGCTCGTCAGCAGGCTCCATTTTCCGACTTGGAAACTAGCTGCATGATCCGGGCCTCGAAGTCTGAAACCATCTGAAGTAGTTCCTTCGCCAGATCGGGGTTCGAGAACAGATTTGATGGAAGGTCGGTAGATCTGCGGATGTCGCTGGGCGCGTCACCTTCTCCCTCGGGCAAGATCCGTAGCTCCACGACATCTCCGACGTCAAGGTCAACGGTCGGCCACTTCAAGGAAACGGTCTCCGTTTCGGCGGTCTCGATGCCCTCAACGCGTATTTTTCTGGAGCGATCACCCTCTTTGGGTCGGTCGTGCATGTTCAGATGAGCGCTCAGGTAGCCCGGACCGGGCGATGAAGCGATGAAGCGAGAAGTCCCGTTTACAGACAGGGATAGACGTATATTTGCCGAACTCCTGAAGTCTGGATCTGCCTCGGCGGCGGTTGCCATCTTTGGCAGCCTTGAATCATAACCGTTCAGAGCCCGCACAGGTCGATTCTGTTACTCGCAAAATCGCCTTCTACCAAGTAACCGGGTTCTGAGCGTAAACGCCTGATTACGACCGCGACCCCCGAGCGAATAGGGGGACCTGGAAGAATAGGCTCACCGTGGTGTCTAACCAGGCAGGGATGCTTAGCAATCGCGCAAACTCGCCGAAGCTGATTTACAGGATAGACGTGACAGCTTTCGCCAGCGTCATGGTGGTACTGGTTTTCACGCTCGTGTTAGCGCAATCGTCAAATCCTGACGGTGTCTTAGTAGACCTACCGAAGGTCGGGCATCCCTTGCCGATGCGGGGAGCAAACAGAGAAGATGCTCTAGTCGTCAAGATTTTCCGCGATGGGAAGGTCTTCTTTGGTCGTGACTTGATTATGCCCGACCAGTTGCCCTTTGAAATCCGTGAAGCCGTCAGCCGTGGTGCGGCAAGAAAGGTCTACATACGGGCTGAGGCCCGCCTCCGTTACGGTACCGTTCTTCAAGTTCTGGACGGCGTACGTTCTGCGGGAGTGGAAAATGTCGGCTTCCTGGTCGAACAGCGCCGAGTCCCTCCCTCCGGTCACTAGGTGGCCGCAGCATGAAGGTGTGGGCCGCTCGATTGTTGCCGCAAAATCCCCTCACACCACTAGTGGCTCGACGGATACGCGAATCTTTCGCAGATTCTCCACATCAATCCGTACTCCGTTTCTCGTTACTGGAATTTGATCGAATCTGTACTGACCACGACCCAGCCTCCCGACCCTTGCCAATCCTCATAACTTCCCTGATAATAATGGCTTGTCTCGTACCCGCTGGAACTCGTAACAACCGGAAGCAACAGGAAAGGAATTCA
>QIAR01000109.1:0-410 GCA_003225595.1 Acidobacteriota bacterium
GTTGTGTTGTGAGTCCGTTTCATTTTACTGCCGAAGTTTACTGCCGAAGTCGCAATCATCCGGCTCAGGCTGTCAACGGTCTTGGGAGCTTGTGGCCTGCGAGATAACCGCAACTGCGAGGTGTCATGAATTGTGACGCTTAAATCTTAACACAGGTTTGGTAGGTTCACCCGTTTTTGCTGTAGGGGAAAAGGCCCCGGGATTTTAGGAATGAGCATGTGTGCGAAGCAATCCTAAATCAAGACTCTGCTGGAGTGGCCCAGGCTCTACGTCGGACTTACACTCGCGTTGCAATGTTATCCACAGTAAAAGTTAGCCGGACAAACTTTGATCTGGTGAATATGTTGCAGAAAAAAGCCCTTAGGGCATTTTCAGCCCCGATTTTTCCACAGAATTGTGGAAAAACCTGT
>QIAR01000109.1:463-18123 GCA_003225595.1 Acidobacteriota bacterium
CTAAATCCCGATTTTTCCGCGCTCTCTAGCTCTTTGAACCACGATAGGAGCAATCACACTGGTTGCGTCTCGGTCGGTCACGAACCGTGATCGGCGGCATAATGGCTCTGCATCCCTAAAAGCGAGGGACTGGGGGGAGGACGGCTATACAACCGCCAGAGGCTGCTTGCTGCCTTTCACTACTCTTTTGCGATTGCGAGGCCCTCCTGCACAACGCTGGTGGACGAATACAGCGGGCTAATAATTAAGAATTGTGTATGCGGAGTCCCACCACAGAGGCTCTGTTAAAGAGCGCCTAGCGACACTTGTCGGCCATGGAGGAGGATACTCAAAGTCCCAGCCGCGGATTGCTTGGCGTTGTGATCCCCGGAGAGATGGGAACTGAGTAACTGGGCGCCTCCGAGCATTTAGCCTAGCGGCGAGTCGCTCATGCGGAAGCGCGTGCGTACATGCTCGGAAAGCAATTCGATGGCCGAACGATTGTTGACCGGATCCGTTTGCGCCAAATACCTCATGGCTTCGACCAGCAGACGTTGGCCGTCAACATACCGAGGGTCCGAGGTACGTTCACGTTTCTTACGGCCGAGATCGGGAGGGACTGGAATCGTGAAAACTTTGGCCATGAATATCACTCACCCGTGATTGCGTTCGAGCAGTATATAGCCCCGGTTAGTATTTTTCAGCTTGATTTTGTGGTCTTCCACACCAAAGGCTAGCCTTGGGGCGCGACGACTTTGGTCTTGCTTGTAGTCTTTAATTTGAAGACATTATCAGAAATCTTCGGGTTCAACTGAATATCGGAATATTTTGCCAGGCGATAGTCGCCGCTCGGCTCAAAGAACTGCTGCTGCACGGAAACCCCTCGGGCGGGATCGATCCACAACAAAATTCGGCCGATATTATTGCGTACCTTGACGGATTTGGGAACGAGTTCCAGCTTGCTTGCGTTCACCCCGTCGACCTTCTCGTTGCCCAGATACTTGATCTCATAGGACTTAAGCAAGTCGTGTCCCCCGCCTCCGAAACCCAGGACAAGAAAACTCTCAAGCTCAGAGCGGTTCTTTCCTGCATTGTATTCAGTAACCTGGTCAATGCTGGGCTGGTAAACCTGAACCTTTCCATTGCTGAAAAGCACATATTTCTTTTCAGGCTGGTTATTGTGCTCGGTAATATCCGCGGCCATCTGAATTTCCTTATCCTGCCGGCGGAAGTAGATTTTGCCTTTTTGCGTGTCAGTATCGTTGACCACCTTTTGGTATTGATTCCAGACGAAAGTGGCTTCGGTGCTGCGGAAGGTGGCCGCAGTCGAATCCATCTGCTTCAGGACGCGTTCTAATGCCGGATCTGCCTGGGGCTGAGTTCTCGGGGCGCTGGACGGGGCTTTAGAGGCATCCTGGGCGGGCACCACCCCTCCCATGAAAACGACTGCCAGCAGGCAAACAAGGAAATTGAACGCGTGCTTCATCGGTTTCCTTCCGGCTCAGGCTAACGAACGCCCGTGGCCGTGCTCATGCTTGGCCCAGCTACTCCTTCTGGACCCAAACCTTATAAAATTGAATGTCCCCTTTGCCGTCGCGAATGATGTCGTATCTCGTGATCGTCACCGCACCCGAAATGGGCTCAATGATTTGTCTCAGTTCGTCACGGACGGCATCCTCATCTGCGCCGATGCTGTCATTCCGGCCCGCAAGTGCTGATCCGTCAACCTGATAAATGAGTCCTCCCTGACCGTCGGGAAGTACCACCACCCCAGTTGGATGCGGGTTGCGCTCGACCGGTTTATCATTAAAATTGATCCAATAAGGCGAGAGAAAAACGAACAGGAGAATGAGCGTGACCATTACATCGTAATGGAGAGTTCCGCGCTCGTAGGACCAGAGAACATAGCCGCGAATTGTGCGCCAGACGGCGTTCATCGGCAGGGGCGGCGCGCTAGTAACAGATGGGCTGGCGTCGGCTCTTTGCAAAGTCTATTTTCAACTCCTTGATGTTAGTAGTACAAAGCCCCGGCGATCATACACCACTAACAAGCGGACCAGAGATTCTGTCGCGAGTGAATCAGAGCTTGCGGGGCGTTATGCGATTGCTGCCGAGGTAGGGTTGCAGGATCTCCGGGATCACCACGCTGCCGTCTGGGTTTTGATAGTTCTCGACCAGCGCCACCCACGTGCGACCGATCGCCAGACCACTACCGTTCAGCGTGTGCACAAAGTCCGTCTTGCTCCTGCCTTCGGGACGATAGCGGATGTTGGCGCGTCGCGCCTGGAACGATTCGAAATTTGAACACGAAGAAATCTCGCGGAACAACTGCTGTCCCGGCAACCACACTTCAAGGTCGTAGGTCTTGGCGGAAGCGAATCCCATGTCGCCTGTACACAGCGTTACCACACGGTAATGCAGTCCTAGTTTCTGGAGCACCCTCTCAGCGTCATGCGTAAGTTTCTCCAGTTCATCGTAAGAATCCTCAGGACGGGAAAACTTCACCAGCTCAACTTTTTGAAATTGATGTTGGCGGATGATACCGCGTACGTCCTTGCCGTAAGAACCGGCCTCGCTGCGGAAACAAGGCGTGTACGCGGTGAGGCACACTGGCAGACGGGAACCATCGAGTATCTCATCACGGTAAAGATTGGTTAGCGGCACTTCCGCGGTAGGGATCAGCCAGAGTTCCTTCTCGCCGTGCGGCACGCGAAACAGATCGGATGCGAATTTGGGGAGCTGCCCTGTAGCGTACATCGACTCGGAATTGACCAGGTAAGGCGGAAGCACTTCAGTATAGCCGTGTTCACGGGTGTGCAAGTCGAGCATGAAGTTGGCGAGGGCTCGCTCCAGCTTCGCACCCATCTCCCAGTACACGGCAAAACGCGCGCCGGAAAGCTTGGCAGCGCGCTCGAAATCGAGTATGCCAAGCTGCTCACCAATTTCCCAATGAGGCTTGGGCGTGAAATCAAAGTTCGGCGGCGCGCCCCAGCGGCGGACCTCGACATTATCTTCGGGAGTCTTGCCAACGGGCACGCTGTCGTGTGGGACGTTAGGAATTCCGGCAAGCATCTGGTGCAGGCGGGTCTCATATTCTGCCGCGGCTTTTTCTTTCTCCTGAATTCTCTCGCGGAATTCCTTGGTTTCGGCTATCAGCGCGGTGGCGTCCTCGACACTCTTTTTAAGCTTCGCAATTTCCTCGGAAGCCCGGTTGCGGCGTGCCTTTAGCGTCTCCGCTTCGGTGATGGCCTGGCGACGCTCGGTATCGAGCTCGCGGAAGTCCTTGAGGACGTCAGCGGGATCCAGGCCGCGCTGCTGCAGCTTCTCTTCGACGAAGGACAGGTTGTCACGGACGAAATTGAGATCAAGCATGGAAACAAGCTACTGTATCGAAAAGCTTGCTGGGAATGCACGGGATAACTTGTCCCTTCTCGGGGCTCATACAGGGACGTTGTTCCAACGCTCACCGCGAAAGCGAGCTCACACACAAACGCTCAAGCGCTGCTCCATCAAAAGCAGATTCCTCACAGGCTGCAGCCCGGCAGAGTGACAAGCAGAGACGACGTAATTTCGTGTGAAAGCGCGCTATTTCCCTTCGCCAGCGGACTTGGCCGCAGGCGACAGTGATTTCAGGTAGGCCACCACAGCGGTCGCGTCCTCTTTGGACAGGCGATACTGCGGCATGGGCGGCCGGGCAGGCAGATCGTTGTAGGCGATCCCCGTCATGAAAAATTTGATGGCGTCGGCTTCCTCCCAACCTCGCAAACCTGCGATGTTCGGAGCCTTGTCGGCCCAGACGGGCATCGGCGCTATCGGCTTGAATATCAGAGAGGCCCCCCTCAGCGACTGCGAGTTGATGGGTTCACCCTTGTCGTTATGTGGGGTGTGGCAATCGCCACACTGCGCCACCTGCTCGACCAGATACTTCCCGCGAGCTACAGCGGGGGATCCAGTTGCTGAGGATTGTGCCTGCGAAACCGAGATGTTACAGAGGGTGAAAATAAGTAACAGAGCGAGTCCGAGGGCACGCGCGCCAAGTTTCATGGGTGAGTCCTCCAGGAATCAATTACAACAGCTTCCAAAAATACTATAAGCGTGGAGAATACGCTGTTGAACCGTCTTTTTTGGCATGGCAGACGGTAGGCGGTAAACTACATCGCCATGAAATTCCGCTTGCGCTGGTTCGCCGTACTGCTCGTGTGCTGGGGCTTGGTGAGCTTTAGTTTCGGCTCCGCCTACAATGCTCGCCCGAAGCTGATCGTGGTGATCGTCATTGACCAATTTCGTGGTGATTATCTGGAGCGCTACCGCGATCAGTTCGGCGAAGGCGGCTTTCGTCTATTCCTCGATCACGGCGCCTACTTCAGCGACTGCAATTACGACTACGCCAATACGCGCACCGCCCCGGGACATGCCACCCTGCTCACCGGCACGTACAGCAGCGGGCATGGCATCCATGCTAATGAGTGGTGGGACCCGCAGAAGAAAAGGATGGTCACCTCGGTGCAAGACGAAAGAACAAAGATTGTCGGCGCCGCGAGCAATGGTCCGGGCGCATCTCCTCACAATCTGCTCGCCGACACTCTAGGGGACGAACTCAAGCTGGCCACGCAAGGCAAGGCGCGCGTGTTTGGGATCGCACTGAAAGATCGGGCCGCTATCCTGTCCGCGGGTTTCGCTGGCGATGGCGCTTACTGGATCGAGCAGAAGACCGGCGCCTGGATTACTTCCACGTATTACCGGAACGACCTTCCCAAGTGGGCACAAGACTTCAACTCCGGCAATCGCGCCGAAAAGTATTGGAACCGGGAGTGGAAAAACAGCAGCGGCAATAGGCTGCGCACGACGACGCCGCGAAAAACTAAAGATGGATCGGTGGCCGGATTCTATGAAGTTGTCGGGGCAACTCCGTTCGCCAATGATTTCGAGTTTGAGTTCGCGAAAGAATTGGTCGTGTACGAAAAGTTGGGTAATGGCCCTGCGACTGACTTGCTGATTATCGGCCTATCTGGGAACGATATTCTCGGTCACCAAGTCGGCCCCGACTCGCCTGAATCACAGGCAATGGTACTGGCTACCGATCACCAATTGGCTGACCTCTTCAACTATCTGGGACGCCAGATCGGACTGGCTAATATCTGGATTGCATTATCAGCGGATCATGGCGTGTCGCCTTTGCCGAGTGTGGCCAAAAGTTTGCGTATCCCTGCCGCAAATTTCACCTCTGACAAGTTGCAGGTACAGCTAAATGCCGCGCTCAAGAGCAAGCTTTCCCCGGCTCATCCGGGTGAGTACGTAAAAATCCTCAAATATCCAGTGGCCTGGGTTAATGAAGAAGCGTTCGCCGCGCTTAAGATCAAAGAAGAAGAAGCCGAGCGGGATGTCGGCGAGGCCATGAAGCAGATCGGCATGCGGGGCTACTACACACGTTGGCAGTTAGCGCAGGGTGCGGTGCCAAACACGGAGATCGGGCGTAAATATCTGCACAGCTATTCGCCGCATGGCGGCTGGTATGTGATGGGTGTTCCTGCGCCGTACACAGTAGGCATTCCGAACGGTAGCGACCATGGCTCTCCCTACACCTACGACACGCACGTGCCACTGGCTTTTTATGGGCTTCCCTTCCAGACAGGAACATACCGCACGCACGCCGAACCTGTGGATCTCGCCGTAACTTTCGCTTCCCTGCTCGGCATCAATGGGCCGACGCATTCTGTGGGACGGGTGCTGACCGAGGCACTGGCTCCTGCCCATCGAGCGGAGGATTCCGGCAGCCCGACGGGAAGATCAAATCCACATTCCAAACCTTCTGGGGAAGTAAAGCCGGTGGATTTGAGTTCAGTGCAAGGAGGTGAGCGATGACGGCATCTCCTGCTAGGGGAGCACGCGGCGCACCCCGTATGAGCGTCACGGTTGCCGGTATTCAGCTTAAGAATCCGGTAATCGCCGCCAGTGGTACGTTTGGCTACGGAATCGAGTTCGAAGACGTCGTTCACCTGGACAAGCTGGGCGGCTTTGTCGTGAAGGGGCTATCCAGGGAACCGATGGCGGGCCATCCACCACCACGGCTCTACGAAACTGCTGCTGGCATGCTGAATGCGATTGGACTGCAAAACATTGGTGCGCGCGCATTCGTCAAGGAAAAACTTCCGGCTCTGCGCCGGAAAAAAAATATCGTGATCTTTGCCAATGTGTTCGGCTACACGCGCGAAGACTACGAGAGCACGATCCAGATTCTGAACGAGGGTGAAGGGATTTCCGCTTACGAACTGAACGTATCATGTCCGAATACCGCGGAAGGAGGCATACAGTTTGGCAGCGACCCGCGACAGCTGGATGAAGTCGTTAGCACGGCCAAACGCGCCACGCAGCGTCCCCTGATTGTGAAGCTCTCGCCAAATGTGACCAGTATCGCGCAGATGGCGCGTGTGGCCCAAGATGCCGGCGCCGACGCCGTTTCTCTGGTGAACACATTTGTGGCGATGGCCATTGATACCGAAACCCGCAAGCCGAGAATTTCAAACGTAACGGCAGGGCTCTCCGGGCCGGCGATCAAGCCGATTGCGCTGCGCATGGTGTACGACGCGGCGCATGCGGTGAAGATCCCCGTCATCGGCATGGGCGGGATCTCGACGGCAACGGATGTGGTGGAATTCATGCTCGCGGGGGCTACCGCTGTGCAAATTGGGACGGCAAGCTACTGGGATCCATGCGCTACGGAAAAGATTGTGGATGAGTTGCAACAGTATTGTGTGGAACACCACATCGAGCGGCTGACGGATCTGACGGGTGGGTTGGTAATGGAGTGAATCAAAGGACGTCATTTCGGCTGCGAGCCAAGGTATATTTTTTCCCTTTGTGAAATGCAAATTCCTCGCGGCCAAGACAGGGTGCTGGACCTTGCGATCGGTCTGAGGACATGGCCTCAGCGTCCCCCCAACATGCACATTCACAGATTGTCATTCGGACCGAGTGTTTATCGACCGCTGGTGTACCAGATCGAACCCGGAGTGTCGTAGTTCAGTCCTTCACCCCAGACCGCTTGCGTCTGGCCGCGGCTGTCGATGTCCATTTCGAAGTAGTCGCCGAAAGGAAAGCTGAAGCCACTCCGTTGGATATAGCTGTATCTGGGCACGTAGGTGGAGAGTTGTGTTTCGCTCGACCAGGTCGCGCCGCCGTTGGTCGAGCTACGGTAGTAGGTATTCCAGAGGGGGTTCTGGCGCGAATCCATCCAAGCGATTCGCACGTCACCCGCTGAGCCAGCCACGATTGCGGGGAAGCTGTGTTCGACTCCCAATGGCGCAGCGGACACGTCCAGCGTCGGCAACCAGGTGGCGCCGGCTGTGGTGGAACTTGAGAAATAGATGCGCTCGGGTTGCTTATTCGCAGGGCCCGCGTTCCAAAGCGCGTACAGCGTACCAGCCGAGTCGGCCGTCATTGTGATCTGGGCACCCAGGTACGCCCAACCGCATTGATACACCGAGCAGTCGGGCGGTGAGCCGGAAACGTCGAGCAGCGTGGTAGTCCAGGTCTGACCGCCGTCAGACGATTTGCTGATGTAGAGATTCACCGGGCCTTTGGCGCCGCCGCTCTGCGTGTAGCCTGCCCAGGAAAAGTACACGTTGCCGGCTGGATCGATTGCCGCCCCGCCCGCCAGTGACCATCCCAACATGGCATTGGAATTTACATTCACAGAGGTGAAAGTATTGCCTGCATCGTGCGACGACGACACCCAAACCTTCTGCGCGTGGTTGAAACCTACGTATACATCCTTGCCGCGTACCGCCAGGATCGGCTTGTCCACACCGGCGTTTGTGCTGTCGGCCACTACGATCGACCAGGTCTGACCAAAGTCCAGGGACTTGGCCACAACCGTGTCGCTCTTGTTGTTTTGCAGCCAGGAGGCGTAAACGGTGCGACGATCAAGAGGGTCCACAACGATTTGTGCATCGAACTGCCCCGAACCGACAGGCAAAATCAGCCGCGGCGATTGCCAGGTTGCTCCATTGTCATTACTCACCACCAGCACCATACTGGGCAGTGAGCAATTGGGACACTTCGGCACAATAACGTATTGCGGATAGAGGATGTAGACATGGCCATAGCCATCGGCAGCAATCGCCGGTTCCCACTGGTCGCCGTCTATAAAGCCGACGGGACTCTGCGGCGAAAACCTCGACTTAGCAGCCAGGGTGGCCGGGGCAAGTAGGAATATCAACAGGATTATGATTGCGATCGGATGATAGCTAGGGCCCAAGTGGCGCGAACGCACAACCCCTCCCTGGGAGCGGGAAAGCCCAGCGAATCTATCTCGAAAACAGCATTGCAGTCAACTGCGAAGGTGCGATAGCCGCAGCTGTCGCGTAACTTTCTTGGGTTCTCAACATCCAACAAGTAGAGGTAAACTGTGATCTGGAGTCATCAAATATGGAGAAAGCTACGTTTGCTGCAGGCTGCTTCTGGGGAGTGGAAGCTACGTTCCGCCAATTGTCGGGAGTGATCTCGACGCGCGTTGGCTATACCGGCGGACAACTTCCCAATCCGACTTATAAAGATGTCTGCACTGACCGGACTGGACACGCCGAAGCAGTGGAGGTCGAATACGATCCGGCAAAGATCTCTTACGAGCAGCTGCTGAATGTATTCTGGGAAAACCACGACCCCACCCAGCTTAATCGGCAGGGACCGGACTGGGGCACACAATATCGTTCCGCGATCTTCTTCCATACACCGGAGCAGGAATCGGCTGCCAATGCTTCAAAAGAAGTGTTGGGGAAGTCTGGCCGCTTCGGCAAACCAATCGTGACTCGGATTGTCCCGGCGACGACGTTTTACGAGGCTGAAGACTACCACCAGCAATATCTCGAGAAGCGCGGGCTGGCGAGCTGCCATATCAAGTAAATGTTCTCAGTTCTCGATTCTCGCTGGGAATTTCTCGGTTCTCCCTAGGAACTAAGCAGCGAGAATCGTCTAGGCCGCCGTCAGCACCATGGGTGTTCCTTTCGTGATCACGATGGTGTGTTCGTAGTGGGCGGAAGGCTTGTGATCCGCAGTCTGCACCGTCCAGCCGTCTTTTGCCAGCACCGCTCTGCCGCTCCCGGCAGCGATGATTGGTTCGACAGTAATGACCATTCCTTCCGTGAGGATCTGATTGGCTTGGGGATCAGCGTAGTTGGGCACTCGCGGCGCTTCATGAATGGTGCGGCCGATGCCGTGTCCGCCAAGATCGCGGATCACGGAAAAGCCGTCGCGGCGAACCTCACGTTCGACTGCACGTCCGATTTCAGAAACGCGGAAGCCGGCCCGGGCCACTAACATGGCTTTCGCAAATGCTCGCTCGGCGCACGCAATGAGGCGCTTGGACTCTTCGGACACGGCGCCAACCGCCACGGTGACCGCGGCGTCGGCCATGAACCCATTTTTTTCCACGGTTACATCGAGCTTCACCAGGTCACCTTCGCGTAGAATCCTTTCCCCCGGGATGCCGTGGACAGCCTCATCGTTCAAGCTGATGCATGAGCTGCCGGGGAAATGGTAGACCAGTGCCGGCGCGGATTGCGCACCGTCGTCGCGCATAACCTTATCGCCAATCGCGTCCAATTCCGCAGTGGTGACTCCTGGACGCACGCTCTTCCTCATAGCTTCGATGACGCGGCGCACCACTGCTCCCACCGCACGCATGCCTTCGAGTTCTTCCGGGCCGCTAATGGACACGGACTCCTCCCGTACAGACTCTCTTATCATAAGTCGTCAGAGAGATCTCCAGGGTGCTCCAAGCCTCGTTATTATTAAGCTTTATTTTTCAGTTTAACTGAGTTCGGAAGGCTGGCGCGGTCCGAAAAAAAGCATCAGGATAAAGCCTGCCAGATAGAACGGCGCCACTTGCACGAGGTTGAAACCCATAAAACGCAGGATGAGCCCAAACAGCGCCAACGATTCGGAGAGCGCGTAGGTGACGATGTAGCCAGACCTCCAGCGATTCAGCGTCCCGACGTCAGTGGCACCTGTCCTGAGTGTTGCCTCGGATTGCAGGATCAGAGTGCGCCGGACAAGCAGAATTACTCCCACGAGCGTCATGCCTACCAAAAAAAAGCGTAGAAGAGCACGGGGCTGGCGGATCTCGGTCCCGGAGCCATCCGCTCGCCGATGAACACATACATCGCGATGCTCACCAGCATTGCAATTTGGATGATGCGCACAGTTTTGACCGCAGATTCCATTACAGAGATTCTGCATCATCCCAATGCTTGCCGAATGTCAAATATCCGATGCGGTGCCCGAGTTGGCAACAGCCGGAGTGGCGGCGAGTCTACGATCCCGTGATTTTCAGGCGCAGGTCTTCGGGAAGACGTTCGCGAATTTCTTGGGGCAAGCGGTCATGTACATGGCGTGCCCCAAGCTTGGCCGCATCCACAACGGCCATTGGCGCGGGAGTCGCCACGGCCACCGCCAGCCAGATCAGGGCGGAAAGCGCGAAGCCGCCCAGCGCGGCAATTTCCAGCCAGAAAGTATGCCGTGGCCCGAAATGCCGAATCACACCGAAGGCAAGCAGGAACACTCCAGCCGAAACCGAAGCTAGAACAATCAGGGAGACATCGATGATGCGGTGCAGGCG
Organism: Acidobacteriota bacterium; assembly: GCA_003225595.1. Taxonomy (GTDB): domain Bacteria; phylum Acidobacteriota; class Terriglobia; order Terriglobales; family Acidobacteriaceae; genus Gp1-AA124. The sequence continues at coordinate 11,058 of QIAR01000109.1, forward strand.
CTGGCGGGAGCGGCAGTACTCGCAAGCTGCGAAGTGATGCTCGTAGTCACCGCGCATTTCTGGCGCCAGTCCGGAGATGTCATAACGCCAGCCGGCCAGAATCTTGCCCACGATAGGGTCAACGCACTGCTGACTCATATGGAACTACAGTCGAATCGGCTCCATAGGTTCGGACTGCGTAGCCAACATGACGCGATTGCGGAGCAGATTCTGCCGGGGAACTAACGCCTTTTCTGCCGCTGCCCGGGCAATCTCAGGGTGGTTATTCTGCTCCGAGAGATGCGCCAGTACCACATAGGCTGCTTCTGCATCATAGTCGTTAGCGAAGAATTCCGCGAGTGCTTCGTTAGAAAGGTGGCCAACCCGGCTCATTACTCGCTGCTTCACCGACCACGGGTAGGGGCCGCCGCGCAGCATCTCAAGATCGTGATTTGACTCCATGACCAGCAGGTCGCAGCGGCGCAAGTTGTCGCACACGCTGGCCGGAACGTAACCCAAATCGGTGACAAAGCCAACCTTTACCCCTTCGGCTCGAAACGTGAATCCCACCGGATCCGCCGCATCGTGAGGAATGGTGAACGGCGTGACCGCGATGTCCCCAATCTGGAAAGTCTTGCCTGAGAAAAATACTTCCAACTTTTCCAGTTTCAGGCGCTCGCCATCGGTATCGCGCACCGATTTCGCCCAAGCCTGATGGCTCGCCCCAGTCATGAAGATTGGAGTTCTGACTTTTCTAGCCAGGACCCGCAACCCGTAGACATGATCGGAATGCTCGTGGGTAATGAGGATAGCGGAAAGAGAGTGCGGGTCTTCGCCAAGCCCCCGCATGCGCTTGAAAGTTTCACGGCAGGAAATGCCGGCATCCACCAAAATGCGGGTACAACTGCTGGCGACAATGGCACAGTTACCGCGGCTGCCGCTAGCCAAAAGCGAGACTGACACACTCATAGGCTCGCAGCATACCTGCAAAGCTGCGGAACCGGGAGTGACTTTCTGGTTATCCAAGACCTTTGGGTGAAATCTGCGGCGGCATTGTGAGCGGGTGACGGATCGTGCAGCCAGGTTTACTTTCCTGCGCGTAGGTTATCGATTACCCCGCGCATAAGCGATCCGCCGTATGCGCCGGCGATCCCAGGCAGGAAGGCCAGGAACGATTCGTAAATTTGCGATCGATAAGGCTTCTGCGTCATCGCGACGTAAGCACACAATTCCGCAATTGGCACGAAGATTCCAACCAGCACGACCCATCGCCACGGTTTCTTTGGCCCGAGAACTCCCAACAACATGCAAGGCGCGAGCACGAGAAGTGCGGTAAACAGCAGGTCGCCGACTCTTATGCCGACCCATCCGGCGAAAGCGCCGGCGATCATTGCGAAAATGTACAAATATAAATCTTGCAAATCAGCGACTCGTCTTCTCGTTTAACTTGCCCCCGAGCGATTGTCATTGCCCTCAAAATCCGACCTCTTCCCAACGGACCACTATAGAGACGCAGCTTCCTACGTCTTTCATGCAGACGAATGCATAAGAGACGTTGCAAGCAACGCCTCTACGATCGCCGAGGTTGAGTCATTCATATTTGTAAAATCCTCTGCCGCTCTTTCTTCCTAACCGTCCTGCGTCCACCATCTTGATGAGCAGCGGGCAAGGGCGATACTTGGGGTCGCCTAGGCCATAGTGCAGCACGCGCATGATGTCGAGGCAAACATCGAGACCAATGAAATCGGCGAGTGTCAGTGGGCCCATGGGATGCGCCATGCCGAGTTTAAACACTTGGTCAACCGCCTCTGGCGTAGCCACGCCTTCCATGACTGCATACATGGCCTCGTTGAGCAGCGGCATGAGCACGCGGTTGGATACGAAGCCGGGAGCATCGTTGACCTCTACCGGCGTCTTTTCCAGCTTGACCGCGAGGTCGCGCACGAGTTCGAAGGTCTCCTGGGAAGTGGCCAGCCCACGGATCACTTCCACCAGCTTCATAACCGGTACAGGATTGAAGAAGTGCATGCCTATCACTTTTTCGGGACGCTTGGTTAGGGCCGCGAGTTTGGTGATCGAAATGGAAGATGTATTGGAAGAGAGAATGACTTCCGGCGGGCAGATTCTGTCGAGGTCGCGGAAAATTTCCGATTTGATTTCGAATTTCTCGGTCGCAGCTTCGACCACGAAGTCGCAGTTAGCGAGTTTTCGCCGCTCCAGCATGGGCTCGATGCGCTTCAGTGCAGATGATTTATCGTCGGCGGTGATTTTGCTTTTGGCGACTTCGCGGTCCAAGTTCTTGCCAATGGTGTCGAGAGCACGGTCCAAAAACCGCTGCTCTACGTCACACAGGAGCACTTGATAGCCACTGCGTGCGAACACGTGGGCGATGCCGTTGCCCATGGTGCCCGCGCCCACGACCCCAACTCTCTTGACCTCCATACCGGCTTCTCCATTTCTCGGGCTACTTTTTTTTGCGGCAGGCAGTAAGAAAGCAAAAAAGTCTAACAGAAACACTGGTAGGCAAGGATGGAGCGAGAAAAGGCCCGGGCAGAGCGAATCGCAAATTGGCGGACACCAATCACGCGCCGCATGATTCGTCCGCATTCAATAGCGATGCTATTAAACACCAGATCATCACGAAAGTTGCGCGATCCACAGATCACATTAGAATTTTCCGTCCGAATCTCACTTTCACTTCAGTAAGGCAGCACGGCTGCGACCTGCCTGCATCACACGCATGTAGATACCGGGGGAGTGCACGGGGGGAGGAAGGCAGGCTATTCGGAGGGATGCCCGCCTTCCTCCTGGAGGGTCGCAGGGGGCCCGGTGGGAGGAAATCATGTTGCGAAAAATGAGGATGGCCGCCTTTGCAGTTGCGGTGACACTGGTGCTGGGCGGTTTGGCGCTGGCGCGATATCGCGATAGTGACGACTACTATTACAACCGCGATAATACGGCGCAGGCCCGGCAGTACGGATACCAGAATGGCTATCAAGATGGGCTCCGTAAAGGCAAACATGAAGGTAGAGAAAACGACCCCGGCGACTTTCGCAGTCGCGAGTGGGATAGTGCCAGTCGAGGCTATCAAAGCTGGATGGGTCCACTTGGTCTGTTCCAGCAGGGATACCGTGATGGGTACCGCGCTGGTTTTCGATCCGGCTACCAGAGTGTGCATCATCGTTGGGGTGATGGGGACGGCGATGCTGATGATCGCGTGTATGATCGCGGCGGCTACGGCGTCTATGATGGCGGTGACTACGGCGTCTACGGTCGCGGAAGCTACGGGAATAATCGGCCGTGGTTTGGCGGCGCTGGCTACAATGGCGCTTACAACTTCGGCTACCATGATGGTTCTTCGGTCGCCCGCGAGGACATAGCTAAGGGCAAGCCTTATAACTCGAATCCGCGAGGACGCTACGATGATGAAGACCACGGCTATCGCCGCGAGTATGGCGACAAGAACGCATACAAGGCGCAATATGCCAACGGTTACCGTGCCGGGTACGAGTCGGTGTTCGGCCATCGGCGCGGGTAGTGAGGGTAGAGGGTGGTTGGTCGTTAGTCGGGAGTCATTGGTGCCGTTGGGGCAAAAGCAACTGGAATTCCGGCGGCTTGCCTGACCATCAGAACTGTAATTCCAGGCCGAGTTGGCCGGCAAAGTCTCTTTGACCAACGCCCGACGACTAACGACCAATGACTACTTTCCCTTTTCCGTCGCGACCTGCAGCCGGGTTTGGGCCCGCTGGAGAGCTGAATTGGCACGCGCATAATCGGTTTCCGTATTGCCGCTCTTCAGGAGCTGCTCGGCACGTTCTTTGGCTTTCTCAGCCCGCTGCACGTCGATGTCTTCGGGGCGTTCGGCCGTCTCCGCAAGAATGGTGACGTTATCCGGCAGCACTTCGGCAAAGCCCCAGGCTACGGCGAGGTGGTGGGTGTAGCCGTTGTTACGGTAGCTGATCTCACCGACTGCCACTTCGGTAATCAGCGGGGCATGGCCGGGCAAAATACCCAAATATCCGTTCTTGCCGGGAATCTGCATCTCCCCAGCCACATCCTTCACCACCAGCTTCTCAGGGGTGACGATCTCGAGTTGGAAGGTGTCAGGCATTTGAGTTCCCAGCTCTCAGCCGTCAGCTCTCAGCTCCGCCCTTGAATTCAAGCTGAAAGCCGATGGCTGACAGACTGATAGCTTCTTTATGCTGCCGCTGCGCTCTTCAGTTTCTCGGCGGCTTCGAGGACCTCGTCAATCGTGCCTTTCATGTAAAAGGCCTGTTCGGAAATGTCGTCGTGTTTGCCTTCGACAATTTCCCTAAAACCTTTCACCGTGTCCTGAACTTTCACGTAGCGGCCTGCGCTTCCGGTGAACTGCTCGGCCACAAAGAACGGCTGCGACAGGAAGCGCTGGATCTTGCGGGCGCGGGCCACGATCACTTTTTGATCTTCACTCAGTTCGTCGATGCCCAGAATTGCGATGATATCCTGTAGGTCTTTGTAGGTCTGCAAAACCTTCTTCACGGACTGAGCAACGTCATAGTGCTCCTGGCCCACAATGCGCGCGTCGAGAATGCGCGAGGTCGAAGCCAGGGGATCGACCGCAGGATAAATCCCGATCTCTGTCAACGCACGCGAGAGCACTGTAGTTGCGTCGAGATGGGCAAATGTAGTTGCCGGAGCAGGATCGGTCAAGTCGTCGGCGGGCACGTAAATCGCCTGCACCGAGGTCACTGAGCCTTTCTTGGTCGAAGTGATTCGCTCCTGCAATTCACCCATTTCGGTAGCCAGGTTGGGTTGATAACCCACCGCGCTTGGCATACGACCCAGCAGCGCCGAGACTTCCGAACCCGCCTGCGTGAATCGGAATATGTTGTCGATGAAGAGCAGCGTGTCCGCGCCTTCGACATCACGGAAATACTCGGCGACGGTCAACCCGGTGAGGGCGACGCGGAGACGCGCTCCGGGCGGCTCCGTCATCTGGCCATAAATTAGGGCGGCCTTGGAGTGCTCTGGATCGCCCGGCTTGATCACGCCCGATTCGGACATTTCCAGCCAGAGATCGTTGCCTTCACGGGTACGCTCGCCCACACCAGCAAACACGGAGAAGCCGCCATGCTGCTTGGCAACATTATTGATGAGCTCCATGATAATTACGGTTTTGCCGACACCCGCGCCGCCGAACAGGCCGATCTTGCCGCCCTTCAGGAACGGCTGAATCAGGTCAATGACTTTGACTCCGGTCTCGAACATTTCCGCAGACGTCGCCTGCTCCTCAAATGACGGAGCGAGGCGGTGAATAGGCATTTTCTGCTTGTACTGGATGGGGCCGAGCTCATCCACCGGTTCGCCGACCACATTCATCACGCGGCCTAGCGTGCCCGGCCCGACGGGTACGGAGATTGGACCGCCGAGATCGATCGCCTGCATACCGCGCACCATGCCGTCGGTGGGCTGCATGGCGATGCAGCGTACGCGGCCTTCGCCCAAGTGCTGCTGCACTTCCAGGATGACGTTGATGGGCGTCGGCACCTGGAAGCCGTCGCTCACTACGCGAATGGCTTCGTAAATCGGGGGCAAACCGGCTTCGGGAAACTGAACGTCCACGGCGGGACCGGCGACTTGAATTACACGTCCGATGTTCTCTGGCATAAGAATCAGTTCTCGGTTCTCGATTGTCAGTTCTCAGGAGCCTTTTAGCTCTTGGCTTTCAGCTCTTGACGTCTCCGGCTCAGCTCCGGACCATCTAAAAGCTAGTGGCAAAGAACTAACGGCTTGTTTCTACTGTGCTGCCGCTCCACTCACGATTTCGATAATTTCTTTCGTGATCTTTGCTTGGCGCACGCGGTTCATCGCGAGGGTCAGCGAGTCAATCATGTCGGTCGCATTGTTCGTAGCGGCTTCCATGGCAGTCATGCGAGCCGCGTGCTCAGCGGCTACAGACTCAAGCAGCGCATGAAAAATCTGAATACCCACATACTTGGGCAAGAGCGCGTTGAACAGCTCACTTGGGGGCTGCTCGTAAATATAGTCCACCGGCGCGGAACCAAACCGGGCTGCCTCGGCGTCGACTGAGCGATCTGTGCGCCGCATTCCCACGCCTGCTGATTGTGCCGCCTTGATGGCCTGCTCTCTTTCTTTCTGGCTCAGTTCTTCGGCTTGCCGAACCGCAGCCGCCCCAATCTGCTCGATGGGCAGGATTTGCTCCACTACCAAGCGCTGTGCGATGACGGACTTGAACTCGTTGTGTACGAGATACACAGAATCGATCTCGCCTTCGCTATAGCGTTTGATGACGCTCTCGGCTAAGTCGCTCGCCTGGCTGAACTCCAGCTTGCTCAGAACGCCGACGTGCTCCCCCACGATCTGCACTGCACCGGCGCGCTCCCGTGAACGAGATCGCTCGTGAGGCTGCGCTGCTTCCGGATGCTGCAAATCTTCAGCAGTTCTCTGCTCGACGTCCTTCGGAACTAGCGGGAAGCGGCGGCGAAGAAAGTCCCGCCCTTTGCGGCCAATCGCTTCAATGTCCACGTTCTTCCCAGTTTTCGAGTCTAGAAAGCGCGTGCCGGCCTTCAGGATATTGGTGTTAAAGGCGCCAGCCAGACCCTTGTCGCCCGTGACCACGATCAGCAGGATATTATTCTCTTGGCGTTGCGCAAGCAGAGGATGCCGCGGCTCGCCCGTTTGCGGATCATAGATCTCTGCTCGTGAAACTAGCGACTTCAGCACGCTGGTGAGCATCTGCGCATACGGACGTGCGGCCAGGGCACGCTCCTGCGCGCGGCGCAACTTGGCCGCAGAGACCATCTTCATGGCCTTGGTGATCTGCCGTGTGTTGATTACGCTGCGGATGCGGCGGCGGATATCGAGAACGTTTGCCATTGTTTGGCCGTCTAGGCTGGCTGCTTCGCTGTCGCGGCCTCCTGGCGCGCGGCAACGAACTGCTGCTTGCATTCGCGGATGAGGCTCGTCATCTCCTGCTTCAAGCTGTCGTCCAGGACTTTCTTTTCCATGATCGTGCGCAGCAGTCCAGGATTTGTGGTATCGACGAACTTGTACAACTCCATCTCAAAGACTCGAACTTGCTCCACCG
>QIAR01000110.1 GCA_003225595.1 Acidobacteriota bacterium
CGCGAAAGCAGCCAGTTCGCGGTACTGCGCGAGTTCCAACTTCAACGTGCCGGCAACCTGGCGCATGGCCTTAATCTGAGCGTTGCCGCCTACGCGGCTGACCGAGAGACCAACGTTCACTGCTGGGCGCACGCCCGAGTTGAACAGGTCGGTTTCGAGATAAATCTGGCCGTCGGTGATCGAGATTACGTTCGTCGGAATATAAGCCGAAACGTCACCTGCTTGCGTTTCGATGATGGGCAGCGCGGTTAGAGAACCGCCGCCATTCTTGTCGCTAAGTTTGGCCGCACGCTCCAGCAAACGG
>QIAR01000501.1 GCA_003225595.1 Acidobacteriota bacterium
CGCGCTGCCATTGTCGAACGTGGCACGATCCGTAGTGTGGTTTCCACGAACGGCAGAGTTGAACCGCTGCAGAACTTAGAAGCGCATGCGCCGGTGCCGGCTACGGTGAAACGAGTGCTGGTGAAAGAGGGGGACCAAGTCAAGAAAGGTCAACTTCTGCTGCAATTGGACGATGCGGATGCCCGTACCCAAGCGGCCCGCGCCGTGGCGCAACTGAAGGCGGCCCAGGCCGACGTGAATGCCATACAACGTGGCGGAAGCCAGGAAGAAGTCCTGACGTTAGATGCGCAACTCATCAAGGCCCGCACTGAGCGTGATGCCGCAGCGCGAAATCTGGACGCGCTCCGACGCCTGCAGCAAAAAGGCGCTGCGTCCGTGGGCGAGGTCAAACAGGCTGAAGCCAAGCTACAGAGCGCCGAGGCCGACCTGCAACTACTCCAGCAAAAGCAGAGGGACCGCTACTCTGGTCCCGAGATTGCAAAATTCGTCGCGCAGAAATCCCAAGCGCAAGCAGCATACGATGCTGCACAGGAAGTCCTGCAAAAATCCAATGTTCGCGCTCCCTTCGACGGCATCGTGTATTGGCTACCAGTGCGGCAAGGCGTTTATGTTCAGGCTGGCGACCTGCTGCTGCAGGAGGCCGATCTTTCGAAGGTTTTGGTCCGTGCTTTCGTGGACGAGCCCGACCTTGGGCGTCTTGCTCCCGGTCAAAAGATCGAGGTCACATGGGACGCGGTTCCCGGCCGTGTCTGGTACGGCAGCGTAAATGGGATTCCCTCGACGGTGAAACTGCGTGGCACGCGCAACGTGGGCGAGACTACTTGCATCGTTGAGAACAAGGATTTCAAACTGTTGCCCAACGTCAACGTTGGAGTCACGATTGTTACGGCGGAAGAGCAGGGCGTCGTGATGGTTCCCCGAGAGGCGGTCCGATTGGATGATAGTAAGCCCTACGTTTTCCAAATCGTCGACAACGAACTACGGCGGCGCGATGTGGAGACTTCGGTTTCAAATCTGACCCAGGTGGAAATTACGAAAGGAATTCCCGAAAAAGCCGTTGTGGCGGTGGGTTCGATCAATGCCAAGCCATTGCGCGAAGGGCTGCCGGTAAAAGTGGTGCATTAATTCATGAACTTGTTGAGAACAATTCTGGTCTTTATATCTTTGTTGTTATTCGCAGCAGCATTAGATTCTCCTCGCGATTTGTTAGCGGCTGGGCGGGTGGATGATGCCATCACAGCCCTCCAGGGAGAGATCAGCGCCCGGCCCGACAACGCCGAGTCCTATAATCTGCTGTGCCGCGCCTATTTTTCTTTGGGCGATTGGGATCACGCTATCTCTGCCTGCCAAAAAGCCGCAAATCTTGATCCTAACAACAGCCGTTACCATTTGTGGCTGGGACGGGCATACGGAGAGAAAGCTGACCACTCGAGCTTTTGGACCGCCGCGACCCTGGCCAAAAAAGTGCGCGGCGCATTTGAGCGCGCGGTAGCCTTGAGTCCCGACAGCGTCGACGCACGCACTGACCTTGCCGAGTTCTACTTGGAGGCACCATCGATCGTCGGTGGTGGACAGGACAAGGCTCGTGCCCAGGCGGGAATCTTAGCCAGACAGAACCCCGCCAAGGCGCACTGGGTGAATGCTCGGATCGCCGAGAAAAATAAGGATCCTGTCACGGCCGAAAGAGAATATCGCGCAGAACTGGAAACCAGCCACAACAGTGCCGATTCTTGGCTGGATTTGGCTCTCTTCTATCGTCGCGCCCGACGCTTCGACAAGATGGAAGACGCCATAAACCACGCCAGCACCGCAGAAATCAGCCGGTCCGACGTCCTGGTGGATGCCGCCGAGACTCTCATCCGTGCGGAACGCAACTTTCCCATGGCCATGCAACTATTGCGCCGCTATCTGACTTCTTCGACCGTGGAAGAGGCTCCGGCTTTCAAGGCACACTACTTGCTCGGAACGTTGCTGGAAAAGCAAGGGAACAAGCAGGCCGCAGCACAGGAATACCGCGCCTCTCTGGCTCTCGCCAGAAACTTCGGACGCGCACAAGAAGCGCTGAACCGTCTAGGTTATTAGGGGACCAACTTTCAATTTTCTAGCTGTCTGCTGTCAGCTTTCAGCTTCACTTAGACGTCTAAACTCAGGGGAGGAAGACTGGAGTCCCCGCTAGAACCTGATAACATTCAGACTAGAATTAAAATAAATGCAGACCGAAGGAGCGCGGCGATGCGGCATTCACAATTAAGCGATGGAAGAGATCGATTTGACCGCCGGGCCTTTTGCAAGGCTGCCGGCGTTGCGACCGCTGTCGGGGTAGTGGAGGCAAGCCTGGGAAGCGTGTTGGCCCACGCAGACCTCACCAAGGAGCAGCGTGACAAGATGACGGCGGACGAAATCATCCAGCAGATGAAAGCTGGCAACGAACGCTTCCGGTCGGGCAAACCGCAGCATCGCGATCTCATGCGCGAAGCTAAGGCGACTGCGAAGGGACAGTATCCTGCCGCGATTGTCTTCAGCTGTGTTGACTCGCGAGCACCCGCCGAGTTGATTCTCGACTTTGGTATCGGCGATATCTTCAGCGGTCGTGTGGCAGGCAACGTTGCTGACGAGGACATATTGGGCAGCATGGAATTCGCTTGCAAGGTGACAGGCTCGAAAGTCGTGCTTGTCATGGGCCACACCGCCTGCGGCGCTATCAAGGGTGCCATTGACGGGGTGCAGCTTGGCAATCTCACGGCGTTGTTGGCGAAGATCCGTCCGGCCGTTGAAGCCACTCACTACACGGGGGAGCGCTCGGCCAAAAACTACGCGTTCGTAGACGCTGTGGCGCTAAAGAACGTGTCACTGACTATCGCCAACATTCGAGAAAAGAGCCCTGTGCTTCGGGACCTAGAATCCAGTGGCAGCATAAAGATCGCAGGCTCGATGTACAACCTCGAAACGGGAATCGTCGAGTTCCTCGCGTAGCAAACTGTTGCCAATCCCGCAGCCTCCGCCAGCAAGTGCGTTATACCATTTCGGCGCGTTGGCGAGCGCGTTTCTCGCATAGGTCGGAATCACTCGGCAAACACCAAGCTGTTGCCCAACACTGAGTGATGATCACTCGCCCTAGCCTAAGTCGCACGTTGCTTCAGCGGGCCCAGATGCTCCCTGAGGTGGTCGGCGACGTGCCGCTTCACGTATTGCCTGGGGGTCTAACCGGAGGTCACGGATGGTACGACGTAACGTATTACGGTGCATGCCCAGTTTATCGGCAGCCCTGCATTGATTGCCTTTTTCCTCGCGGAGCACAGTCAAGATGAAGACCTTTTGGAACTCGCGCACGGCTTCGGCGAATCGCATGCCATCTCTATACATTTGAAATACAAGATTCTCGAGTTGCGCCTTCACAGCAGTTTCTCCTTACTCTCACACCTGCATGCACGCCAAGGAAGGAGGATCTCCCGGAGTCGGAAACTACTGAGCGAGGAGAGGAGAACACCAGAAAGGAAAAGGCCGTGACATTGGTTATGCTCTAGCCGTTAGCTCCCGCGAGGAAGCCAACAGCGTGGAGGCATGCACCATCACGGCCCCTGATGTAATCACTGCTTTCGCAGTCCCAAACCCCAACTACTCCTCGCAGAGCAGTCGGTTTTTTCGGGTTTGGCTGCCCAACGAGTTGCCCCGCTGAGCTGATCACCCAATCTACTTTGGACTGGCTAATTTTACTTGAACCAATCCTTTCGATCGTCGACGGTGCGAACGGTAAACGGTAGGTCGTCTTTTGTCAATGCCGCTTTTCGGTGCAAACCTCAATTTCAATTCTCACCTTCTGTGACAACGTTAATTCATTCTCAGCCGCAGCATTACGGCACCTGTGTTCGGTTTTTCCACAACTCTTCCACATCATTTGCGAAATAAAAGTGGAACCACACAAACAGCTGACGCGCGCGATATTCCTAGCGCATAGTTTGGAAAACGGATTCGATTGATGTATTGATGTCAACTCTCGTAGCCTGTCTTGATGCCGGACCTCTGGGGAACCAGGGCTCGGCCAGTTTAACCGCGTCCGCAACCAGAGATTCCGTTGCT